>JAITBX010000044.1 GCA_031283405.1 Burkholderiales bacterium
ACCGGATCGTTCAAAGGCCGCGACGCCGCAATGAAACGATCGCCGTCAAACATCACGCCTTGTTCGCGCCACATTCCGTCAGCACGCTCGACTACGCGCGGCGGAATCGCGTCGAGCACTTCGTTCATGAATACGACACCTTGAAACGATTGAGGAAGATGATCCAACCATTCGACGCGGGAAAGCAAATCGGGAACCGCGCTGCGCAAGGTTTGCAACTGCCGCTCGCGCAGCGACGGGCTGAGTTCAAGAATCGCATAACGCTCAGGCAAACACTTCATCGCGTGCAACTGCCGCAACAACCGCGCCGCGAAAATACCGCTGCCGCCGCCCAATTCGAGAATGGAAGGAGCGCCACGTTGCATCGCCGCACTGATGGGCGTTGCCCAAGTCTGCGCGTACAGCGGCGTCAATTCAGGCGCAGTGACGAAATCGCCGCCGTCGCCGAACTTCTGCGTTCCCGCCATGTAATAGCCCAGCGCCGGCGCGTACAACACCGCTTGAATGTAATCATGCAGCGACAACCAACCGCCGCCGGCATCAATCAACTCGCGCACGTGCGCCGCAACTTTCTCAGAGTGCGCGCGCGCTGCGGCATCGGGTTCGGGAAGCGCTTCGTTCATTTTTCATCCGGTAAAAAACATTGCATTGCGTCGTTCAGAAAACGCCAGCCCAGCAGCGTGGCGCGGAACACGTTATCATCGGGATCGAGCAAGCCGCGCACGACGGCGTTTTGCATCATCGTCTCAATTTCGGCAAGCGGCACGCCGGTACGCCCTGAAAAAAAAGCGCGCGGCACGCCGTCCTTCAATCGCAGCGCGTTCAACATAAACTCGAAAGCCAATTCATCGCGTTCGACAATGCGCGATTCAATCATCAAATCTTCCGGTGAAGTTTTTGCGGACTCCAGATAATGGCGCGGATGCGGCTCTTTGATCGTTCGTTCGACGCGAACAACTTTCCCTTCATCGTCGAAGAAAGATACTTTGCCGTGCGCGCCGGCGCCGATGCCGAGATAATCGCCGAACTGCCAATAGTTGAGATTGTGCGCGCACTTCGCGTCGGGCTTTGCATACGCGGAGACTTCGTAACGCTCATAACCCGCGCGCACAAGAGCTTCTTCGACGCGCTCTTGCATGGCGGCGGCGGTATCGGCATCGGACAAATGTTCCGGCGGCTCGTTGTAAAAAGAAGTGTGCGGCTCCAATGTCAGTTGATAAAACGACAGATGCGGCGCGCCGAAAGCGCCGGCTTCGCGCAACGCATCTTCCAACATCACCATCGTTTGTCCGGGCAACGCAAACATGAAATCGAGATTGACGCGCGGAAAAATCTTCAGCGCCGCGCCGATCGCTTGCTGCGCTTCGTTGGCCGTGTGAATGCGCCCCAGCGTTTTCAGCAAACCATCGTCGAGACTTTGCGCGCCGAGCGACAGCCGGTTGACGCCGATGTCTCGATATTCGACGAAACGTTGTGTTTCACCTGCGCCCGGATTCGCCTCCATCGTAATCTCGATATCGGAAGGCAACGTGAAATAACGGGCAACGCCATTGAGCAAGCGATCCATCGCCGCAGCGGAAAATAAATTCGGCGTCCCACCGCCGATAAAGATTGAGCGCAAGGGACGAAGCGTCTTTGCCATTGATGCCGTATGCGCCAAATCGATCAACAGCGCGTCGATGTATTCGCGCTCCGGCAGCAGTGTATTATTCAGCGCGTGCGAATTGAAATCGCAATAAGGACACTTTCGCACACACCAGGGAAAATGAAGGTAAAGCGTCAGTGGTAACTGCGATGGCAACAGCGGCAACACCGTCGCAGTCATCTCAATCATGTCCGGCCAGATGCTTGCGAAGTTGAGCCATTAGCTCCCTTGTTGCCATGCCGCGATGCGAAACCGCATTTTTTTCTTCAGCCGCCATTTCGGCTGCCGTGCGTCCGTCGGGCAATAAAAAATAAGGATCGTAACCGAACCCGTTCGATCCGCGCGGCGCATCGATGATTTCGCCCCGCCATTCGCCGCAGGCAATAAGCGGGGCGGGATCGTCGGCATCACGAACCAACACCAACGCACACACATAGTAAGCACAACGATCCGTCGCCCCTTGCAACTGTTCGATCAAACGCGCGTTGTTGCGCGCGTCCGACTTGGGTTCACCGGCGTAACGCGCCGACAACACCCCCGGCGCGCCGTTCAACGCCTCGACACACAAACCGGAATCATCGGCCAGCGCCGGCAACCCTGTGTGGCGGCTGGCGTGTCGCGCTTTGGCAAGCGCATTTTCGACAAACGTCGCGTAAGGCTCATCGGCTTCGGTGACGCCGAGCGACGCCTGTGTAACAACATCGATGGCAAGCGGCGACAACAGTTGCGCAAACTCGCGGCACTTGCCTTCATTGTTCGACGCCAGAACGAGCTTGTTGAATACGGAATTCATTTTTTTAATGCGGCATTCAGCACTTCTTTTTGAGCAGCGATCAATTGACCGATGCCGCGCCGCGCCAACGTCAGCAGTTGTTGCATTTCCCCTTCGGAAAAAGGAGCGCCCTCTGCCGTTCCCTGAACTTCAACAAAATGACCGCTTCCGGTCATCACCACATTCATGTCGGTATCACAACCGCTGTCCTCGGCGTAGTCGAGATCAACCTGTGCGACACCATCGACAATACCGACAGAAACCGCCGCCACCTGATCGCGCAAAGGCGATTCCGAAAGCACGCCCGCGCGTTGCAAATTCTGCACCGCGCAGGCAAGCGCCACCCAAGCGCCAGTAATCGACGCGCAACGGGTACCACCGTCGGCCTGCAACACATCGCAATCGATGCGCAGCGTGCGTTCGCCGAGCTTCGTCAAATCCGTCACGGCGCGCAAACTGCGACCGATCAACCGTTGAATTTCCTGTGTGCGTCCGGACAGTTTTCCGTCGGTAGCCTCGCGGCGCATCCGCGTGTGCGTCGAACGCGGCAACATGCCGTATTCCGCCGTGAGCCACCCCTGCCCTTGCCCTTTGAGAAACGACGGCACGCTCTCTTCAACGCTGACAGCGCAGAGAACGCGCGTGTGCCCCTGCGAGATCAACACCGAACCTTCGGCGTGACGCAACCAATCCGTCTCCAGCGTCAACGGGCGCAGCGCGTCGTCGGCGCGAGCATCGGCTCTTTT
>JAITBX010000155.1 GCA_031283405.1 Burkholderiales bacterium
AGAGGGCGAGATCACGCCCGGGTTTTTGACGATGTGCGTCAAGGAAGTCATAGACGACAGCACGGTGATACTCAACGAGGCGATAACAAACCAGGGAGTCATCCAAAGACTGCTGCCAAGGAAAAAGCCGGGGACTTTGTTCGCAAGCGGCGGCAATATGGTGGCCATTTACAACAATCAGCGGGCGGAAGTGCCAGTGTGGTCGGGCGCGGCGTGGGGAATGGTTTACGGCACGGCGCTTTCGGCGCTCATCGGATTGGCGCTCGGCGTTGAATGGACGTTCGATGTACGACCGATGTATATTATTTCGCTGCTTTATTTGTCGCTGTTCGGGACGATCGCGGCGTTTTTGTGTTACTTGACGCTGCTCAAACGCGAAGGTGCCGGTCTCGCTTCATACGTTAATGTGGTCACGCCTGTCGTGGCGCTGTTTCTTTCGACGCTGTTTGAAAATTATCAGTGGACAGTGATCGCTGCTCTCGGTGCCGTACTGGCGTTCGTCGGAAATTTTTTGGTGATGCGGCGCGGCAGGTGACAGGGTTGATAAAATGCAGAAGTTCATGCAAAGCGCCCCACCATTTTTATCCGATAATAGTATATTTTTATAACTGTTTTGCCCAATACAACCATGCACAGTCCCCAAACGCTTTTCCTCGCCGGTCGCGGCGGTCGCATTGTCGATGATCTGATCGCCGATTTCGGCGATTACGCCGCCGAATGCGACGCTTTCGATCGCGGTCTTTGCCTCGCCGATGCCGCCGATTTTGGTCTGCTGCGCGTCAGCGGTGTTGACGCTGCTGCTTTTCTGCATAACCAATTCTCCACCAACGTTTTGTCGCTCACGTCGGGACAAGGCTGGTACAGCACTTACAATTCGCCCAAAGGGCGGATGTTGGCGAGCCTTTTTCTGTGGCGCGATAACGCCGGTAACGATGCTGACGCACCGGTATTCTTTATTCTGCTTGCCACCGATCTGGCCGAAACCATTCGCAAACGTCTGTCGATGTACGTATTGCGCGCCAGGGTAACGCTTGAAGATGTCAGCGCTTCATGCGCCTTTCTCAGCCTTTGCGGTGCCGGTGTTGCTTCAATACCAACTTCGGGGGCGACATGCGTCGGGCTGAATGCTCTTCCGAAGTTGCACCACGTTCAAACTCAAAACGGTATTACCGTTGCCGCGCTATCGCCGACCCGTCTGCTCCTGATTCTTCCGCAAAAAACGCTGTCCAAGCATTGGCTCAAGTTCAGTCAACACGCCCATCTCGCCGGTCGTCACCTCTGGCGACGCGCGACGATACTCGACGGCATCCCGTTGATTACTGCCGCGACGTCCGATCGTTTGATTCCGCAATTCGCCAACTGGGACGCGCTGGGCGGGCTCGATTTTCAGAAAGGTTGTTATCCGGGTCAGGAAATCATTGCGCGAACCCGCTATCTGGGTCGCGTCAAAGAACGGCTGTATTTAGCGCGCTGCGATAAAGCTTCGGTTTTCACTGCCGCTACGCCGCTGTACAGCCCTGCGTTCGGCGAACAGAGCTGCGGCTTCGTTGTTAACGCCGCGCCCGATCGGCAAGGACAGATCATGCTTGCCTCGCTCCAGACGACCGCCACCGATAACCCGATACATGTTGTTCGTTCCGACGGGCCGATATTGACTTTATTGCCGCTGCCTTATGAATTGCCGGCGGATGAAGCGCCCAACCGGATCAAGCTATAGTCCGCGCAGGCTGCGGCTTGATAATTGCTTGCCAAATCACTTGACCTCCCGCCAACGCTGAAGCATCGGATAATACAAAACCAGTTTCAGCGGTCTTTGCTCGAAACGTTTCATCAACACTGCGTAGCCTTCCATCTGTGGCCGGTATCGTTCAACTTCTGTGTCAAGCCAGGCATCGACATCCATCGCGTCCGTTTTCCCTGTTTTGTAATCGACGATCCAGCGGGTGCTGTCGTCAATGAATGTCCGATCCAATCGCACGTGGCGGTTGTTTGTATGAGAAGATTCCGAAATTTCCGAAAGCGCCCATTCGTTACGCGCCGCTTCCCGCGCCGGGTCGAGCAGCCATTGCGCGAACGAATCATCACGAACGGCGCTTAACACCGTAATCACGCGCCGCGCTGCATCATCGCATTGCGCCTTCGGCAATCCAAGCTCGGCCAAGCCATGCGCGATGGTTTCGCGCTGCGCTTCCAGAAACGCCGGCGTCCAATCTTGTAATCGTTGTCCGTCGGGAACGCCGATCTGCGACAACCAATCGTGCACCAAGGTCCCGACGTATCGGGCAGCGACATTCGTTTCATCAAACGATAAAGGCGTCGCGCGCGAACGCGGTCTTTCTGTCGCTATCGGCGCATCCTCACTTTTGAAATACGTTTCCGGCAATCGCCGCAGCGGCAAGCCAAGATCAGTTTCAGCGGATGAAGAAGCTGCCGTCGTCGCTGTTGCCGTTTCTATTGTAGGAGGCTCTATCATTCCTTTCGCGCACAACGCTTCCCACCACAGCGCCATCGCCGTTCCTTTTCGCGGCGACGTCCACCGCAACGAACCGCTTTCACCGTTATCCGCAGTATCTTCATTCGCGTTTGCGACCGCCGTCAGAATCAGTTGTCGTTCGGCGCGAGTAACGCCAACGTAAAGCAAACGCGCCAGCTCGTGATGCGCTTCTTCTTTCTCAAGAAACGCCAGATAATCATCCAAACCGGAAGATGACTCGGTTTCCGCGTTCGCTCGCGCTTTTGCCTTGCGCGCCGCCAACAACAATCCCTGCGGTCGTTGTCGCCAACGCAGCAACGGCGTTTCCGATCGCCCCGTGCCGCGTCCCAGTCCCGGTAGAATCACTGTATCGAATTGCAGGCCTTTGGCCTGATGCAGCGTCATCACTTTGACGCTCGCGTCGGATTCTTCCGCGTCGATCACGTCTTCCGGCAAAAAAGCTTGTTCGAGGCGACGCTTGAACAACGGCCAATCGGAAATTTGCCCAGCGTCTTCTTCGGCGTCGAGACATTCGAAGAAACGCGTCGCTGCCAGCGCATCGGCGCGCTCATCCAAACAGGACGTCCCCCGCAGCGCCAACCAACAGCGATAGACTCGCTGCGCCAATCGATCATGGCAAGCTTCATACGCCGTTCGCCAACATTGCAGCACATGCGCCAAGCGACGATGTCCTTCTTCGCTCAACCCGTCAACGTGTTCCGGCAACGTTAATAGCCATTCGCTCCAGCGTCGTAAATGTGGTTTTGCAGGCAGTTCCCCTTCCGATTTTTCATTGTCGTTATCCGCATGAAAGGCAGCCCGCGCTCGCGACAACGCCGTCAAGTCGGACAACGTCAATCCGCACCACGGCGCTCGCAACACCGACAGCCAAGCCAACTCATCATCGGGTTGCGTCAGCGTGTGCGTCAACATTAGCAAATCGGTGACTGCCTGCCTTTCGCCGAGACGATCCAAACGCACCGCCGTGAACGCGATACCTCGTTCGCGCAAGGCGGGAAGTATTTCACCCAGATGCGCGCGCGCGCGCACGAGAATGGCAACATCGCGCGCGCCGCGCTGCAATGCTTCTGCCGTTTGTTGCGCCACATACGCGCCTTCTTTGGCGGGATTGGTCAATACGCGCACCGTCACGCCTTCTTCCTTGGCCGCCTGCGTCGGCGCCGAAGCGTTAAACGTCACCGCGCCGCGCCATGCGTCCTGATCGCGCGCAAACACTTGCGGAAAAACAGCGTTCGCCCAATCGATTAACCGCGCTTGCGAACGAAAGTTGCGCGTCAGCGTCAACAACGTTACCGGCACATCGTTGATGCGCTGCGATACTTGCGCTTCGAGAAACAATCCAACCTCCGCTTGCCGGAAGCGATAAATCGATTGCATCGGATCGCCGACCGCGAACAATGTTCGCCCATCGCCAAATTGCCAACCTGTCGTCAGTTTTCGGAGCAACGTCATTTGCATTTGTGACGTGTCCTGAAATTCGTCGATCAACAGATGTTCGATCCGCATGTCGAGCGTCAACAACAAATCGCTCGGCGCTTCCTCTTCGCCCAGTGCTTCGATCGCCGCCAACTGCGCCTCGGAAAAATCGATCACGCCGTCTTGGGCACACATCAACTGAAAACGCGCCAATAAACGCGGCAACAAATACAACAACGCATCGATGAATCGCCATTCGTCGTCGTGGTATTTCCCCGACGGTAAAAAACGCACGCGCGCCAGCGCGGCACTGTCGCCGCTTTGCTCCGCCAAAAGCGTTTCCAGCGATTTTTTCAGAACCGCATTACCGCCTTCCTTTTGGCTCGGAAAGCCTTCATTTTTTCTGAAACTTTTGCGCCATTCTCCTTTTGCCGTCAACAACCAATCGGACAAGCGCTGCCAGTCGGCGAGCGCCGACGGTTCGTGCGGCGGCCAGATGTCCTTACGTTCCGCGCACAGCATCAACATTTGCGCCGATGCCTTCGTTGCCTCGCCGACATCGAGATGCTCCGCAGCGTAACGCATCGCGGTGCGCAATGTTTCGCATTCGGTTGCCGACCACATTTTCTGCAACACGCCGCGAATTTGCGTCAACTCGTTTTCGATCTCGGCCAACAAGGATTTTTGCAATACCTCACGCTGTTCCCGATGCAACGCGCCGCCGAACAGCGGCAACCACTGTTCGCGTTTCATCAGCAAAGCGCTCATCGTTTCCACCAGCTTGTCGCCATTGTTGCCCAATGTCTTGAGAACCTCGTGCCAAAACGGCTGCGCTTCTTCATCGGCCTCGCGCAGCGCCTCGCGTACCGCCGCTTCGTAGCGCGGCTGAACGAATTCTTCAAACGACGGCATCGCGCCCCAACGGCTTGTCAACGGCGTTTGCCGCAACAGTTGCGCGCAAAAAGCATCGATCGTCATCACCCGCAAACGCGAAGGTTGTTCGATCAACCGCCACTGCTGTTTTGCGTCTTGCGTCAGCACTGTCAGCGCAAGATCGCGAGTTTGTTGCTCATGCGGTGACGTCAGCGGCGCGTCGGCATGGGCGTCGCGCAGCGCGGCAATCATCCTTTCGCGCATTTCCGCCGCCGCTTTGCGCGTGAAAGTCATCGCCAGAATACGTTCGGGTTGATCGACCTTCGCCAACAGCGCCAACATACGCTGAATCAAAAGCTCGGTTTTTCCGGAACCGGCGGGTGCCTGCACGAGAAACGATTGCGCGACATCGAGCGCTTGCGCGCGCGCTCGTTGGTCTTCTTCGATCAGCGTTTGGTAGGAGGTATCACTCATCGGCTTCCTCCGCGCTGTCTTCGTCGCTATTTTCCGGAATGCCGATTCGGCATAACGGTTTCAGATCGCACCGATGGCACAAACGCTTGTGGCGCGGCGACACTCGCGCGTCTCCCGCCAGAAACGCTTGCGTCAATGTCGTGAAAATTTCCCACCAGCGTTGTTGCGCGGCGCTCATCGTGTCGAAACCGAAACGCGCCACCGTTTCAAGCTTCGGCCACGACGCCGTATCGTCAGTCATTCCGCGTGCTTCCGCGTCTTCTTCGCGCAAATGCGCATACACCAACGCTTTCACCGGCGCGGTTGCTTCTGGCGACGCTTGCCACGCCAGCGCGTAAATACCGAGTTGCACCGGCGATGGGCGCTCGTCGAACCAATTCGTTGTTGATTCCGCTCGTCCGGTCTTGTAATCGATCAAAGCGACGCCGCCGTCTTCAAGCGTGTCGATGCGATCTGCCCGCAGCGTGTAAGTCATTCCCGCCAGTTCGAGCGTCAACGCTTTTTCCGTGTGCGCTACCCGAAATGGCGTTCGCGCCCGCTCGATGTCGCACCATGTTCGCAACAAAGCCGCGATGTGTTCTCTTTCCATCGCGACGATCGCCGACGGCAGATTCCGCCAACGTTCCGGTGTGACTGCCTCTCCTTCGGCAACGGCTTCCTGATACGCCGCGTCGATTTGTCGATCGAGCGCAACCGCGTCAAGCGCCAATAACGTTGCTTGCTCCTCAAGATGTCGCCACAACTTTTGCAATACCGCGTGCACCAGATTGCCGCGTTCTATCGGCGACAGTCCCTCGCCGGTTTCCGGCCACACTGATACTCGCAAACGCGCGGCAGCAAACGCTTTGAATGGGCAATCGCTTTGTTGCGCCAATACGCTGCTGCCGTGACGGATCGTTTCGACGATGCGGCCTTCCCGATCTCGCGCGACCGGCGGGGCATGAGCATCATCGAGCGTTTCCAGTTTTATCTCCGGTATCCGCATCATTCGGTTCGGCAGCGTTTCTGTCGGCAGACGGTACGGCGGAAATGCCGCCAATAACGGCGAAGCCGTTGCCGGTTGGCCGTCGCGTTCCGCCGGATAACTCATCACAACCTCCGGCGCCATTCGCTGCCACTGCGTTTGCGTTCGGTGGGCGTTGACCAATATTTGATCTATCGTGGTGTGCGGCATCCGCTGCGTCCGTTGCCACGCCAACGGCAGCAACGGCTGCGATTCGACTGGCGGCGGCCAGGAATCGCTGTCGAGCCCCGTCACCCACAGCGCGTCGAACGGCAATTCCGCTGCTTCCAGCGTGCCTAAAATCTGGATCGGCGCATCGCTGCCTTCCGGCTGAAACAATGTTTCCGTTGCCCATTGCCGTAACGTCTGCGCCAATGTTCGGCGCGTCATCTGCGGAGTCACCGCTTCCAGCGTCGGCAACGCTTCAAGGCAACGCATCCACGCTTCGCGCACTTGATAATCGACGCTGTCCAACGTTTGCGAACCGGGCCAACCCAATGCCTGCCACCACGTCAACACTTGGCGCGGCCAAGCGCCGGTTGCGGCGCGCGTCGGCAACATTTCCGCTTCGCGCCAGCGGAAAGACAGCGCCGGATCGACTGATGCCAACGCTCTCAGCATGTCGCGCCAAGATACTTCGCGCTGTCCGCGCTCGATCCACTGGCGCGCTAACGCTGCACGCTTAACGCGGCTTTGCGTGTTGCCGGGCAGATACCCCGATTGCAGCAAGCCCGCCACCCGTTCCGCTGGAAGCGGTTGATCCAACAACGTCAACACATCCAGTGCCGTTGTCACCAGCGCCTTTTGTGCCAGCGGTTCGCCCAGCGAAACATTGTACAGCGCCGGTTCAGGCAACAAATCCTCGACCAGCCAACGCACCGCGCGTTCCTGCACGGCCAGGGACGGAATCACAATCGCCACCTGCCGCAGTGCGCTCGAATCTGCGTTTTCCGAAGGTTCGTTTTCCAAGCGATGCGCCTGCTGCCAAGCCCAACTCAACGCATCGCTCAATTCCGCAGTTGCGTTGCGGGCGCGGTATTGAAATGCTCTTCCCGCCGCTTCGTCGAGCGACGGCACTTCGGCGATCTCGAATCCCGTCGTACGCAACGCTTCCATCAACCGCAACACTTGCGGCGTGTGATTGTCGAAACCCACCATCGCCCATTTCCGCGTCGCTCCCCGCCACTGGCAAGTGTGACGCGCGATAAAGTCGGGCATCAATGCCTCGTCGATGAAACCGCTGTCGTTGAGCCGTTCGTGATAACGCGCCGCCCAACGCGCGAAACGCGCCGTGTCGTGCGTGATCCCGCCGCCCTCGCGCCGCCATTGCCGCCACGGCGTTTCGTCCGCTGCCGTGCGCCAAAGATGCATGAGCCGCCAGGTTTCCTGCGCCAGCGTCGTCGCGCCGGCGGTCGCATACAGCGACGCCTCCGTGTCCTGTCCGATGATTTCCGACCACAATATCCGGCAGGCGCGCGCGTTCAGGCATCGCGGCAAAGGCATTACCGTCGATAATTGCCGCCACAGCCGCCCGACAAAAGCCGCATACGGTAACGCCTGAGCCGTCGGCCAGACCGTCAAACCGGCAGCCCGTTGCGCGGCGTCGTGCGCCCGCACCAGCGTTCGCGCCATCCGGTTATTCGGCGTCACCAGCAAACAGTCCGCGGCCAGCGCCTGCTTTAATTCCTTGGAAAAACGGGATACCATGTCAATGCGTCAAAGAAGTTCCGCGCAACGGCGGCGATGGAGAGCGCGCCACGCTTCAACGTAATATTGTCTCACCCTTGCGAGGCTGAGCCCACCACCGCCCAACTTTTTCTTCATTCCTTTTGGCCAAACATGTCACCAACGAAAATGCCGTCAACGACCCGCCCGCGTAAAACTGCGAAAACCGCTAAACGCGACAAAAAAACCGGAAGCTCCGCTCCCCTTTACCGCGTCAAAAATTCCCGTATTCATGGGCGCGGCGTGTTCGCCGCCCGCGACATCAAAAAAGGCGCCTCGATCATTGAATACAAAGGTGGCCGGATGAGTTGGGACGAGGCGCTCGAATTGCCGCCCAGCGATCCCGACAACCCGACCCACACTTTTTTCTTTGAACTTTCCGACGGTAGCGTGATCGACGGCGGCAGCGGCGGAAACGCGGCGCGCTGGATCAACCATTCCTGCGATCCCAACTGCGAATCGTTCGAAGACGAAAACGACCGTGTTTGGATACAGGCGATCCGCAACATTTCAAAAGGGGAAGAGCTTTCCTACGACTACAAACTTTCGGTGGACGGCAAGCTCAAGAAAAAAGAACTGAAAGACTACACCTGCCGTTGCGGCAGCGAAAAATGTCGCGGCTACCTGATCAAACTCAAAAAGAAAAAGAAAGACAAGAAAAAAGATAAAAAAGGCGACAAAAAAAGCAAGAAGGACAAAAAGAAAAAAGAGTGAGCTTGTCCCTTTGAAATCGCGCGAATGAATCGTTCAATGCCCGGAACGCCCAACCGCTCCGCGCTGCCGTAAGACATACACCTCGCAGTGGAACCTTCCCCGCGAAAGCGGGATGCGGGGAACCCAACTTACACCGGGTTTCCTTTCTGATGCGTCTTGTTGTTGTGAGGTTGCGAAGATCAGCTTCTGTACCGTTCCATGAGACTGAACCAAAATAGTGAGGCGAACATATCAATGTTCGCTTCACTTTCACTATACGATATCTCGTGGTGGTTGTGGTTAGAAGAAAAAATTTCCCCTCTCCCGCTGTGGGAGAGGGGAAAACGTACAAACTTGAATCAAAACCGCTCTAAGCTTATTGCTTGGTGAATGTCGCCGTGACCATGAGGTTAGCGGTAATTGGCGAGGTCGTACAAGTCATATAAGTATCATCACCGCTGGGTATACCACAGCCACCAATGGAAGAGACGCGGTATCCCGGGTCTGGCGTTATCGTAAACGTCTTTCTTGTCCCCGAAGTCGCCGTGATGTATCCCGATGGGCTGATCGTGCCACCTATACCCGCGTCGACCGACACCGTGTAGGTGGTGGCTTTGGTGAACGATGCCGAAACGGTACAGTTGCCGGTAATCGCCTTGGTTATATAAGTATTGGTCTCTTCGCTGAGCGTGCCGCCGCAAGTACCGCTAACCGAGGAGATGCGGTAGCCCGAATTTGGCATGATCGTGAACGTTCCGCTGGTTCCCGATGCCACTCCAACAGCGCCCGCCGGGC
>JAITBX010000185.1 GCA_031283405.1 Burkholderiales bacterium
ACAATGAGCCATCACTGGAAGCCTGCCTTGCAGGTCTTTCAGATTGTCTTTGGCGAGGACAGGGTGCCGGTTAATGAGTTATGATCAAGCAAGATTGACACAGTTGGATTTACAGACCCACCTTGGACGTAGAGCGTCAACCATCGTCGGGCAATCAGCAGGTTGGCCAGTCCGAACAGAGTAAAAAGCTGTGCAGTGTTCTTGGCAAGGCCGCGATAACGCACTTTCTTCAAGCCCAGGGTGTTCTTGATGATGTGAAACGGATGTTCGACTTTGGCTCGAATGCTCGCTTTGCCTTTTTTGACTTGGTGCCTTTCGGGGTCGCGTTGCCTGTCGCGGTTTTTGGTGGAGGTCGGCGCTTCAATGATGGTCGCGTCAATGAGGCTCCCCTCTTTGAGCAACCCCGTGCAAACCTTTCGCGTCGCGGCCATCGCGCTTTTCGATCCGGTGCTATCCGTGATCGATCCGACTTCCTTCTTTCTGCTCGATACCTTCGGATCAACCGGCATCATTGTTTATACGTTGCTGTACCTGTGTTTTGTCGGACTTCTGTTTTTGTTGATAGGTTATCTCGTCTTTCGCCGCCGCGATTTGCTTTGATTGTCAGAGCGATAAAGTCCGAGTCATCGCGTGATTCTATCCTCTGATTCCCGACCCCGCACGGGCGGGTTTGAAACCCTCCTTTACATTCCTAATCCCCGCCCCCTGATTCCTGATGCCTGATCATCACCTCGCGTTGCGGGAACGGAATTTCGATGCCGTGTTCGCTGAACAAATCCCACAGGCGCAGGTTGATGTTGCTTTTCAATGTGCCCTGCCCATTTTCGGGGTCGCGTATCCAGAAGCCCAGCGACAGGTTGATGCCGCTGTCGCCGAAATCGACGACGACGGCTTTCGGCGCGCGATTGCCATCGGCAACGCGCGGTTCGGCCATCGCCGCTTGTTCCATCAAGCGCAGCGCCAGCCGCAAATCGGTTCCATACGCGACTTGCACCGGCAAGGTCGCGCGCGCTTCGCGCTGTCCCGACGAATGGTTGAGGACAGTTTGCGTCAACAGCATTTCGTTCGGCACCATCGCGTCGATGCCGTCGAGGCTGCGAACGACAACGTAGCGCGCCGTCACTTCGCGGACGATGCCGGAGCGTCCATCAACCGTCACCATGTCGCCGATTCGGATAGCGTGTTCAAACAACACGGCAAAACCGGCGATGTAGTTGGCGGCGAGCCTTTGCAGCCCCAGCCCGATGCCGACGCCGACCGCGCCGCCCAGCACAGCGAAAACCGTCAGATCGATTCCGATGCCTTGCAGCGCGAGCAGCACGGCCACCACCAGCAGCAATGCGCGCAGAAAACGCGCCAGCAGCAAACGACCGTTGTACGACGCATCTTGTGTCGGCGTTTTCGGAAGCAAGCGACGCTCGATCATGCCGGCCGCCCACAACGTCACCGCCAACGTCAGAATCAGCACCACGACGCCTTTGATCAACGTCCACACCGACACGCCGTCGCCGAACGGCAACACGACGTTATCCAACTCTTTCGTCAAATCCGACAACACGCCGAAAAAATGCAACACGACCAGAAACCAGATGGCGAAGGCGATGGCGCGTTCCGATGTTTTCAACCACGCGGCACGGCTGAACATGGTGTGCAACAGGTAAACCAATATCCGAATCGCCGCCAGCGCCAGCATCAGCGGCAACGCAATGTTGAGAAAGAGCGGCGTGGCGTAAATGTGAAAGAGCGAGCGCGCCAGCAATACAAACAACAACGCCAGCAGCGGAAACATCACGCGCATCATGCCGCCGGTCAATGCGCGCTCCGGCGATGCCTGCTCATGTTGCTTCGCGCGCCAATAACGGGCGAGACCATAGGCAACGCCGATGTTCGCCAGCGTCAACGCCAGATCAAGCCAGCCTAGCGGCGACGACAACACCGTCGTCAATCGGGAAAAATCAATGGCGTTCATTTGGGGGATCCTTTAGCGCGGGGTTAAGTGAAATAGTGACATTTCCGAAGCGCGATTCATGATTTCTCCACTGTCCCCATCCCGACCTTCCCCAGAGGGGGAAGGAACCATATCCCCTCCCCCTCTGGGGGAGGGGTAGGGTGGGGGTCAGCCAAGCAAAAACGGACACGATTGACTCACCCGCGCCGCACCAACGCCGCCGCAAAAAATCCGTCGGTGTGATGTTGATGCGGCAGCAGCTTAAGCGTTTCGCCGGTATCGAGCGGAATCTGCGCGCGCGCCAGCGTTTCCGTCACCGGTTGCAATAAAAATTCGGGATGCGCGTCGAGAAACGGCGCGATGATCGCTTCGTTCTCCGCCTCCAACACGCTGCACGTCGCATAGACCAAGCGCCCGCCCGGTTTGACCAATCGCGCCGCCGCCGTCAGGATCGCGGTTTGTTTGGCGTTCAGCTCCGTCAATCCGGTTTCGCTGTAGCGCCACTTCAAATCGGGATTGCGTTGCAGCGTGCCGGCTCCGGTGCACGGCGCGTCAACCAACACGCGATCCATTTTTCCGGTCAGCCGTTTGAGTTTGGCGTCGCGTTCGCTGTCGATGCGTTGCGGATGCACATTCGACAAGCCGGAACGCGCCAGGCGCGGCGTCAGTTTTTGCAAACGTTTGTCCAACACATCGAACGCATACAAGCGCCCCTGCGAACGCATCAACATGCCGAGCAACAACGTTTTGCCGCCGGCGCCGGCGCAAAAATCCGCCACCATTTCACTGCGGCGCGGCGCTACCAAATATCCCGCCAACTGACTGCTCTCGCTTTGCACTTCGAGTTTGCCTTCGACCAGCAACGGATGATTCACCAGC
>JAITBX010000023.1 GCA_031283405.1 Burkholderiales bacterium
GTAATGGTCGCGTAGTTGCGGCCGCGTCTCCAGCAATTCATAACTACGCAACAACAGCTCGCCGAAATCGACGACGCCCTCGCGCTGGCACTGTGCTTCATAGAGCACGTAATGCTCAACCATCCGGCGGGCGTGTTCGTGATTCGCTTCGACGGCGTTGGGACGCAAGCCCTCCTCCTTCGCATTTTGAATGAACCATTGCAAGGCTTTGGGCGGAAAACGCTCGTCGTCGATCTGATGGGCGCGGTAAAGCCGCTTGATCGACGACAGTTGGTCGGCGCTGTCCATGATTTGAAACAGCGCGGGCAAATTGGCGTCGCGGTGGTGCGCGCGCAACATCCGGTTACACAAACCGTGGAAGGTGCCGACCCACATGCCGCGAGTGTGAACCGGCGTCAACACCGACAGCCGCGCCAGCATTTCGCGCGCCGCTTTGTTGGTGAAAGTCACGGCGAGAACCGACATCGGCGTGGCTTGACCGTTGGCCAGCAACCAGGCGATTCGGGAAGTGAGCACTTTGGTTTTGCCGCTGCCGGCGCCGGCGAGGATCAGCGCCGAGCCTTGCGGTAGCGTGACAGCGGCGCGCTGTTCGGGATTCAGGGAATCGAGGGTTTTGTTCGGTGTGTTCATTTCGAGATTATCCCGGAAACGGGCGGTCGGCGCATCTTGGTTGTTGCCAGAACCGCAAAAGCCCCGACAAAGCGTGCCGATTTTGCCGCAACCTGTCAACGCAGAGAAAAGGCAACGTTATAATCACCCGTAACTTTACCCCCCGTTTGCCGGAATGTCATGAGCACTCTCGAACTCACTTCGCCGACCGCCTTGCGCACTTTCGTGCAGGGAATCCGCGCAGCCGCGCCGTACATTTACGCCTTTCGTGAAAACACTTTCGTGATCGCGCTGGGCGGCGAAGTGGTGGCCGACGAAGATTTTCTCAGCATCGTTCACGATCTGAATTTGTTGCACAGCTTGGGCATCCGCCTCATCGTGGTGCATGGCATGCGACCGCAGATCGACGCGATTCTGGCGCAGCAAAATATCGAAGCGCGTTTCTCCGAAGGCATTCGTATCACCGACGCCGACACGATGGATTGCGTGCTGGAAGCGGCGGGGCAAGTGCGAAGCCGCATCGAAGCGCTGCTGTCGCTGGGCTTGGCCAATTCGCCGATGGCCGGCGCGCGCAATCGCGTGTCGAGCGGCAACTATCTGATGGCAAAACCGATGGGCGTGATCGACGGCGTTGACATGCAGTTGACCGGCGAAGTGCGGCGCATCGACCGCGAAGCGATTCAGCAACGGCTCGACGACGGCGACATCGTGCTGATCTCGCCGCTCGGTTATTCGCCGACCGGCGAGATTTTCAATCTGTCGCTCGAAGAAGTCGCCGCCAAAGTTGCCGTGTTGCTGGAAGCGATGAAACTGATTTTTCTCTCCGAAGATGATGGCATCCGCAAAGGGCGCAAAATACTCGACAGCATTTCGATGGAAGACGCCGAAAAACTGATGAAGTCGCCGCGCAAACTGTCGCCGCAACATCGCGTGTATTTGCCCAGAGCGATGTACGCTTGCCGCGGCGGCGTGCCGCGCGTTCATTTTCTGTCGAGCCGCAAAAACGGTTCGCTGCTGCTTGAACTTTTCACGCGGCAAGGTGTAGGCACCATGCTGGCGCCGCAACCGCTGGCGATTTTCCGAACGGCGACCATCGACGACATCGGCAGCATCTTGGCGCTGATCGAGCCGCTTGAAGCGCAGGGCATTCTGGTGCGGCGTTCGCGCGAGCGGCTGGAGGCCGAAATCGAGCGCTTCATCGTCGTCGAATACGATAACCTGATCATCGGCTGCGCGGCGCTGTCGCCGTTCCCCGAAGAGAAAGTCGGCGAAATCGCAGCGCTGGCCGTGCATCCCGAATTTCAGCGCGAAGGTTACGGCGAAACCTTGCTGCGGCACATCGAAGGATGGGCGCGCAAACTCGGCTTGAAAGAATTGTTCGCGTTGACGACACGCACGGCGCACTGGTTCATCGAGCACGGCTTCAAGCCGGCGTCGGTTTCGGACTTGCCGAAAGAAAAGCGCGCGCTGTACAACTACCAGCGCAAGTCGCAAGTGTATTTGAAGAATTTGTAGGAAAATTGGCAAGAGCGGTTTTGATTTAATATTCACAATCAAACGTATCGAGCGATTTCGATTCAAGCAGGCACAAACACCCCTCTCCCACTTGTGGGAGAGGGGTAGGGGAGAGGGGCTGTAGGGGCGGTATCCTGCCGCCCGCAAAACTTCGGGCGACCGCAGGTCGCCCCTACACCTTCTCCCGCTTGCAAAAACGACTGGGGAAACAACTTTTTAAGGAGCAAACATGGCGCGTAAAGTGCATTGCGTAAAACTGGAACAGGAAGCCGAAGGGCTGGATTTTCCGCCGTATCCGGGAGCGTTGGGAAAACGGATTTTTGAAAACGTTTCCAAAGAAGCGTGGCAACAATGGGTGCGTCAGCAGACCATGCTGGTCAACGAACACCGGCTGAACATGGCCGACCCCGAAGCGCGGCGCTGGCTGGCGCAACAAACCGAAGCGTATTTCTTCGGCGACGGCGCGGAGAGTCCGGCAGGATACACGCCGCCGGTGTGACGAGGGTCGGGCATCAGGGATCAGAAAGTAGGAGCGAGCTTCAAACCCGCTCGTTGTAGGGGGCGCCTGCCCACGGCGCCCCGCCAAAACGCTCATTTCATTCCTGAACACGCCATGCACTATTGGAATCAAGACAATTTTGAAGGGCTGTTGAAACTAGCTCAAGTCTTCGAGGGCGATGTAGAGTTAAAGTTGCTCGCAAGTTATTGCCGCTTGCGTGAACAAGGTTTGCGCCGCAATGCATTCGCCAAGCTTGAAGAATTTTTGACCGCAACATCTTCATTTGACAACGCCACTGCCCGACGAGTCACTATAAAAATCCTGGAAAGCAACGCGCGCACACAGAGAGCGCATCAATTCATTACGCAACCACTTGTGACCCTCTTTCTAGAACCCACCTTGCAAATTTGGATGCAGGAGGATGCCAATGCGAACTTACCTGTCCGCTGGCTCGGCATCCTTCGCCATGATTCTGACTTGCTGAATCAGGCGCTAGCGATGTGCCCAACCGACTTGCCTGTCAGGATTTCGCTGATCAATTTTGTGCTCGGGGATGTCGATTACGCGACGCATCATCTGGACGAATCGCTTTTCATCGGATGCGTCGATGAAGCGCTTGGCGACCTTGCAGACGCTCGCCGCTTCATCGCCGAATCGCCCGACCAGGCGGCGTTGGCTTATCTCGCAGCTGAAGTGGAACATTTCGACCAAATGATTGTCGACTGGCAATCTTGGTCAACACATCGGGAGGGGACATTTCGGGGGTGGTGTGCGAAGCAAGGCCGTAACTACCATTACCCGATCAAGGCCTATTACAAGCACGATGGGTAGAGCGTAGCACAAGGCCGAAGGCCGCAGGGCAGCCGAAGGCTGGTTCCGCGCAGCGGAATGCGGCAAAGCCGCACAAAACCCATGCTGCAAGCGCGCCGTGTTAGGCAAAATGTTCGGCGGCATCATCACGCAGCGAGTATAGGTCGGGCAAAGGGATGACGTGTCGTGCCCACCGAATGAAAGCACGAGTAGGGGTAAAATATGTTGCTCACCTTCGTTTTGTATTTGTCCGGCTTCTCTCGCGGGTTGTTACAGTTTGGGCGGGGACATTGGCGCAGAATGAGCAGTTGTTGAATTGAGATGATGGGTTTTGTGCGGCTTTGCCGCATTCCGCTGCGCGGAACCAGCCTTCGGCTGCCCTGCGGCCTTCGGCCTTGTGCTACGCTCTACCAATCCTGCACGAAGAGTTTTATTGATGAAGAGTTGTTTATGAGAATCATTTTTTTGAAAACGGTTGTGAAAAGTTTTTTGTGCGCCGCTTTTTTTGCGGTCGCTTCTTCGGCGTCAGCAGCGACGGAAGGCACGGATTATGTGACGCTGGAGAAGTCGATTCCGAACGCGGACAAGACGCTCATCAAGGTGTTCAGCTACGATTGCCCGTTCTGTTATCGGTACGATAAAAAAGTCACCGGGGCGGTGGTTCAGAAGCTCGAAGGCGTGGTCAAGTTCGAGCCTTTCCCGCTCGAAACGAAGGCGAAATACGCGCAGCAGGCCGCCCGTATTTTCGCGGTGTTGATTCTCAAGGATAACGCTGCCGGCACTTCGCTGATCGACGACAAGTCGCTCTTCAAGAAGGCGAAGATGGCGTACTACGAGGCGTATCACGACAAGAAGGAGCGCTGGGACGGTGGCGAAAATGATTTTCTGAAAACGGGGCTTGACGCGGCCGGAATGAGTCGCGCCGATTACGATGCGGCGGTCAAAGACCCGCGCGTCGAGGAATTGTTTCAGCGCTGGAAAGCCGGTTACGACGTCGCCAAAATTCAGGGGATTCCGGCGTATGTCGTCAACGGCAAGTATTTGATTTACACGAAGAACATCCGCTCGGAAGATGGGTTGGTGGCGCTGATCAAAGAATTGGCGGCCAAGTAAGGAAAAACGGATGAGGCGCGAGAACACAGGAGGAATCTGGCGAGCGTTGAGATCGTCGCCGGTCGAAACGCTTTACCGCTGGCAGAATCGGCGGTTCCTGTGGCTTTTGATGGCGGCAGTGACGGGCGCTCTGGCGCTCATTGCCCATGTGTTTTTTCAGAATTATCTCTATATGCCGCCCTGCGAGCACTGCGTTTATATCCGCTTTGCGATGCTGGTCATCACGGCGGGCGGCCTAGTCGCCGCGATCAATCCGAAAATCCTGGCGCTGAAATGGATCGGCTGCATTGCGGCGTTTTACGGTTCAATCATCGGCATCATGTACACGCTCACGCTCAACAAAATTCATCATGCGGTGCACGATCCGGACGCGATTTTCGGCGTGCAGGGCTGCTCGACCGAGCCGAATTTCCCGTTTGACCTGCCGCTGGCGCAGTGGTCGCCGGGGTGGTTCAAGCCGACCGGCGATTGCGGCTACGACGCGCCCATCGTGCCGAGCGGGGTGACGCTGGACAGCATTCAGCAGTGGTTCGTGAGCATGTACACGGCATCGGACGGCTGGTATTTGATTCCGCCGCTGAAATTCCTGAACATGGCGCAATCGTGCTTTCTGGCGTTCGGCGTGATCTTTATCCTGCTCGTTATCATGGTTATTGTCTGGGGTATGAAAGCCGCAAAAAACGCGAAGTGATGAGAGAGCGGTGAAATGTTGTATCTATGCCACACCTATTGCGGATGGCGTACAGTGAACCCGTCCGCGTCGCTTCACGGCGACAGCGCGCTACAAAAAAGCGGTAGCAAAAGAATAAGCGCGCGGTATCATAAAAATAACTTTATCATTTAGTGCTAGACTAACCGGACGATAAACGTCATCGTACCCCGTAATTTTTCCTGTTGCCTGTTTGAATAATATGTCTGATCCTTTACGCATCGGCATCGACATCGGCTCCACCACTGTCAAGGTCGTCGTCGTCGATCATGAGCAGCGTCTTCTTTACAAGACGTACACCCGTCATCTTTCCGAGGTTCGCCGCGCCGTGGCCGACAACATGGCGCAACTGCGTCAAAGCGGCGTGCTCGCCGACGACACGCCGGTCGCGCTGACCATCACCGGCTCCGGCGGCCTCAGCATCGCCGAGATTGCCGGCTTTCCGTTCGTGCAGGAAGTGATTGCCTGCGCCAAAGCCATCGAAACGCTGGCGCCGCACACCGATGTGGCGATCGAGCTGGGCGGCGAAGACGCCAAAATCACTTTCTTCACCAACGGCGTCGAGCAGCGCATGAACGGCGCTTGCGCCGGCGGTACCGGCGCGTTCGTCGATCAGATGGCGAGTCTGTTGCGCACCGACGCGGTGGGACTCAACGAGTTGGCGAGAGATGCGAAAAATCTCTACCCGATCGCGGCGCGTTGCGGCGTGTTTGCGAAAACCGACGTGCAACCGCTGTTGAACGAAGGCGTGGCGCGCGGCGACATTGCGTTGTCGATTTTTCAGGCGGTGGCGCACCAAACCATCAGCGGCTTGGCGTGCGGTCGCAAGATCAAAGGTAAGGTGGCGTTTCTCGGCGGGCCGTTAAACTTTTTGCCCGAACTGAAAAAGCGTTTCATCGAAACCTTGCAACTGAGCGCCGACGATGTGGTGGCCACGGAGAACAGCGAACT
>JAITBX010000037.1 GCA_031283405.1 Burkholderiales bacterium
TACACGACGCTCTTCCGATCTTCCCGCCAGAAATCAGCCGTAGAGAAGACCGGCCTTGTCTTCGGAAGAAATTCCTCTCACTTTGCGAGAGGGGAAACCCGAAGGGCGCCATCTGGCGCACACCTTTCACTGTATCGCATCGAAATGTATCATGCCTTTTCTCGTGCCTGTAAATCAAAAATCAATCGATATCGCCAATAACACCTACCCTCTTACAAATGATTTCGCCTCTCGTTTTCAGATTGACAACGCAAATGACGCGAGCCTTCATCTCGCGCGGCTGGCTGTCGCCTGAACCTATGGCTTCGCCATAGGCTATGATGACACGCGCCTTTGACGCGTTTTCTGTCACCTCTACACCGTCATGCGCGCAGCCCTTTTCGTTTCGACGCTTCAATCTGTTTGATTGCAGCCCGTTGTCGCAAGCAGCATCGTGGTAATCCGGCAATCCATAGTCCGCTTCCCCCACCCCGCAACACCATCTATGGTAGAAAAGCCCACCTCGCCCACTGCCTATAGTGCCGAAAAACAACTCTTTACCATTTTATCTACATGAATCGGCTTTCATTCAGAAGCCATAGGCACTTTTCGGCTATAATCCACGCCAATGTCAAACTACGCTTTTTTCCGGCGACGGCAACGAACACCGCGGCGCGACTCATCCTGTACCGGCATCCGGTTCACTTCCAGTCTTTGCCGCAATTTGTTGTTGCTACCCGTGTTGGCGCTTCTGGCCTGCGACCATCCGCCAACGTCGTCGTCTGTCCTCTTTCCGGCGGAAGCCCAGGCCGCCGTATCCAAGAACGATTTTCCCGCGTTCTCGGTGTTGACGGTCGCCTTTTGCTCCGATCCCGCCGGCTGGTTCGTCGGCGGCAATGGCGATTTTGCCGGTTTCGAGTACGATCTGCTGGATCAATTCGCCCAAGAGGTGCGGCTACAACTTCACCCCACCGCCGCCAAAAATAGCGCCGAATTGCTCGATTCGCTCAAAAAAGCTCAAGCCAGCCTCAGTGTCGGGCTTTACCGGCCGGATCAGGGCAAAGACGACAGCATCGTTTGGACGGACAGTTTCTACACCGCCGAGCCGGTCATCGTTTACAACACCGACATTCGCCGCCCCAAAGACTGGGAGCAGATCACCGGCGACACCGTCGCCTATCTCGAAAATTCGGGAATGGATTCGCTGGTTGCGGACTTGTCGGCGGCGCATCCGGGCATTCGCTGGAAGCCGATTGCCGCGCCGTCCACCGACGCGCTGCTGTCGCAGCTTGATGAAGGCGCTTATCCTTACGCGCTGGTCACGTCGCACAAAGCCGCGCTCGCCCGCAACATCTACCTGAACTTCGCCACGGCGTTTTCGACCGGCGCCAAAATTGAAATGGCTTGGGCGCTGCCCGCCAACAAACGTTATCTGCTCAATTCCCTGAACTCGTTCATCGCCCGCGCCAAGGAAAGCGGCCTGATCGAACAACTAGCCGAACGTTATTTCCATCCGCCGCAAAGAGTTCAGCGGCTCGATGCCGGCGTTTTTCAGGAGCGCATCCGCAACGACTTGCCCCTGTTGCGCCCGCTTTTTCATCGCGCTCAGGAAACTTCCGGAGTTGAATGGCGCTTGCTGGCGGCCGTCGCCTATCAGGAATCGCAATGGGCGCCGCTGGCCACCAGTGAAACAGGCGTGCGCGGCTTCATGCAGCTCACCGGCAACACAGCGCGTTTCCTCGGCGTCAAAGACCGCCTCGACCCCGACGAAAACGTTCAAGCGGCTGCCGGTTATCTGAGAGACCTCAAAGCGCGCTTGCCGGACGACATCGCCGAACCGGATCGCACCTGGATGGCGCTCGCCTCTTACAACATCGGCCTCGGCCATCTCGAAGACGCTCGCCGGCTGGCGCGTGAACAGCGGCTCGACCCCAATCTGTGGAAAGACATCAAACAAATGCTGCCGCTCTTGGCGCAACCGGAGTATTACAACCGCGCCCGCTACGGCTACGCGCGCGGCGGCATGCCCGTCGCCTTTGTCGATCGCGTTCGCGCCTACTACGATATTTTGCTGCGACAAGAGCCGGAATATGATCTGCTACGGCTGCAAGCTGCTGATGGTAACAGCGTTCGCTCTCAACCCGTCGCCGCCGCCGTGATAACGTCGGCGGGAACGTAACGACTCTACGCTTTTCAAGGTCGAAGCCCCCATCCCAACCTTCCCCCAGAGGGGGAGGGAGCCCAAAAGTCATGCAACACCAAGCCACGCGAAACGCTCGCATCAACGCCAAAACGCTTCGCCGCACGATGACTGAATCCGAACGCCGCTTGTGGTTTCATCTGCGTAGCGAGCAATTAGGTGTGAAGTTTCGGCGTCAACATCCACTGGGATCATACATTGCCGACTTTGTCTGCCTGTCACCCAAGCTGATCGTCGAGTTGGACGGCTCGCAGCATGCGCAGCACCAAGCTTATGACCATAAGCGTGATGGAGCTGGCAAATTGCAAAGCGAAACCGCAAGCTCTACGCCAAAACGATGCGCGCTTGTTCAGCGTCTCAATGCACCAGTATCTTGTCTAAAAACTGTTGCGCGCGTTCGCTCTTCGGCTTCTTGAAAAATGATTCTTTCGGTGCGTCCTCGACGATCATTCCCTGATCCATGAACAGCACCCGCCGCGCCACTTTTTGCGCGAAGCCCATTTCATGCGTGACCACCATCATGGTCATTCCCTCTTGCGCCAGTTGCACCATCACATCGAGCACTTCGCGGATCATTTCGGGATCGAGCGCCGACGTCGGCTCATCGAACAAGATACAAATCGGATCCATCGACAGCGCGCGCGCAATCGCCACCCGTTGTTGCTGACCGCCGGAGAGTTGACCGGGAAATTTGTCCTTGTGCGCCAGCAGACCGACGCGCTCCAGATATTGAAGCCCCTTCGCTTCCGCTTCGTCGCGCGAACGTCCCAATACCTTGATCTGCGCCAGCGTCAGATTGCGCCGTACCGACAGATGCGGAAACAGTTCAAAGTGTTGAAACACCATGCCCACGCGCGCGCGCAATTTCGACAAATTGGTTTTGGGCGAAGTCAACGAAATATCGTTGACCAGAATTTCACCTTTTTGAATCGGCTCCAGACCGTTCACCGTTTTTATCAGCGTCGATTTTCCGCAGCCCGACGGGCCGCAAATCACCACGACTTCTCCTTTGTCAACACAGGTCGAGCAATCTTTCAGCGCCTGAAAACTGCCGTACCATTTTGAAACATTGCGGATGTCGATCATCGGCATTTCTTCTCCTTAGCGAACAATCGCAATGCGTCGCTGCAAGCGGCGCACGCCATACGACAGCGCCAAACAAATCGCAAAATACACCAGCGCCGCAAAAAGATACATCTCCACCAGCCGTCCGTCGCGTTGCGCGACTTTCGACGCCGCGCCCAAAAAGTCGGTGAT
>JAITBX010000168.1 GCA_031283405.1 Burkholderiales bacterium
CCTGAACAATTCATTTTTCGGCTACCGGCGTCATGCCGCCGATCGCAGGGCACCGCTGCGGTTAAACAAGGCGGCAAGAATCAGGACGTAAAAAAGCCTCAGTTTCCTGAGGATCATCCGCAGATTGTGGCCAGCGCCGCACAGCACCGCATGAATCGCATCACCGAGCGCGCCCTTGAGCCAGTTCCTCCCAAGTTTGCCGTCCGTCTTCATGTGCCCAATGGTAGGTTCAATCGCGCTTCGTCTTCGAATGATCGCGCGCAGGGTTCGGGTGATTCCTTTCCGCAGCCCCGAGCGGTAGGTCTTTACGCCTTCGACAACAGCGCCCCGGTAGCGGCCTTCGTTATCCACCCTACATTTTGATTACTGATTACTGATTACTGATCCCTGCCACTTACCCGCGATTCAATTTCTCGATCATCGCTTTGACTTTTTCAGGGTCTTCGGCGCGCACGATTCGCGCCACAGTTTTTTGCAGTGTGCCGACATCGGCGCGCAGCACCCGTTCCTTGACCGCCAGCAAGCCGGTCGCCGGCATTGAAAACTCCCGCAAGCCCAACCCCAATAGCAGCCACGTCATCTGCGGATCGTCGGCCATCTCGCCGCACAGGGAAATCGGCATTTCAAACTGACGGGCGCGTTTCAGAATGTGCGCCAACAAACGCAACATCGCCGGATGCGTCGGGTTGTACAAATAAGAAACGGCTTCATCGGTGCGGTCAACAGCCATCAAATACTGCGTCAAATCATTCGTGCCGATGGAGAGAAAGTCGAGTTGCCGCAAGAACGGGCCTAACGCCAGCGCCGCCGACGGCACTTCGATCATGGCGCCGACTTCGAGCGCGCGATCAAAAGCAACGCCTTCTTCGTCGAGTTTCCTTTTGGCTTCTTCAACTGCCGCCAACAGCGGGTGAATTTCGTCGCCGCCGCTCAACATCGGCACCAGCAGTTTGATTTTTCCGTAAGCCGAAGCGCGCAGCGCGGCGCGCAACTGAGTCATGAACAGCGGCTGTTCGGCGAAGCACAAGCGAATTGCGCGCAAGCCCATCGCCGGATTCGGCGCGACTCGCGCCAGGCTGTCGATGCCGCCTCGCATTTTGTCAGCGCCCAGATCGAGCGTGCGCAGCGTCACCGGCCTTCCTTCCATGCCTTCGACGACTTCGCGGTACGCTTTGAATTGCGTGTCTTCGTCGGGTAAGGTGTCTTGATCGAGGTAGAGAAATTCGCTGCGGAACAAGCCGATGCCTTGCGCGCCGGATTCGCGCACGCGGTCGAGATCGTCGGCGGTTTCGATATTCGCCAGCAGGGTCACTTCAACGCCGTCGCGGGTGCGCGGGCGGCGGCGCTTGAGTGTTTTCAGCGCTTCCTGCCGCGACTCTTGAATTTGTTGCAGCTTGCGATATTCGGAGAGAATGGCGTGATCGGGGTTGACGATCACGGCGCCGCGAGTGCCGTCAACGATCACCATTTCGCCGTCGCGCAACAACTGCCGCGCATGGCGCGTGCCGGCAATCGCCGGAACGCCGAGGCCGCGCGCGGCAATCGCGGTGTGTGAAGTCGCGCCGCCGAGATCGGTGACGAACGCGACAAAATGGCGATGCTTGAACTGCATCATGTCCGCCGGCGACAAATCGTGCGCCACCAGAACCATGTGCGAATCGTCGCCGACTTTCGGCAACGTGCCGGGGCGCCCCATCAAATGTTTCAGGATGCGCTCGACGATTTGCATCACATCGAACTTGCGCTCGCGCAGATACGAGTCTTCAAACTGCTCGAATTGCGCGACCCAGAGATTCATTTGCTGCACCAGCGCCCATTCGGCGTTGCAGCAGTGTTCGACGATATAAGTCTTGACGTTGCCGGCGAGAATTTCATCGCCGAGCATGGTTTCGTGTACATCGATGAAGGCTTCAATTTCTTCAAAGCGTTCGCCCGCTGCCATTTCGGCGCGCAACGCTTTCAGTTCGTGACGCACTTCCTTGACTGCGCGCTCCATTCGCCGCACTTCCGCCGCCGCTTGATCCGACGGAATTTCGTAATGCGAGACTTCAAGCGTGGCGTGAGAAACAAGAAAGGCGCGTCCGATGGCGATGCCATGAGAAACACCGATACCGTGCAGAGAAAAGCTGGCAGTCATGTCACGTCGTCGTAGAAATAAAAATTATTCAAAATTCCAGAAAGCCAAAAACCTCATTCCCCCTCGCCAAAATAGTCGTTGATCAACGCTTCCAGCGCTTCCAACGCTTCGCTTTCTTTTTCGCCGTCGGTTTCCAGCGTCACCTTGGCGCCCTGGCCGGCCGCCAGCATCATCACACCCATGATACTTTTGGCGTTGACGCGCCGATTGTTGCGTTCCATGAAAATATCGCAGGGAAAACGCGACGCCAGTTGCGTCAACTTGGCCGACGCTCGCGCGTGCAGCCCCAGCTTGTTGGGAATGATGACTTCACGACGCAGCATGGCAGCAATCGCCCTCCTCGTCGTTGTTTTTCACGCACATCACGCCCTGATGGCCGCCGGACAACGCTTTCTCCACTGCCACTTCCAAACCCGCCTCGCGGTACGTCAGCGCCCGCACCAGCATCGGCACGCTGGCGCCGCACACCAGCGCCACCCGTTGCGGCTCGACAATTTGTTGCGCGACGCGATAAGGCGTCGCTCCGCAAATGTCGGAGAAAATCAAAACGCCCGCGCCCTGATTGAGCGCATCGACGCGCGCTTTCACTTTTCCGAAAAGCGTCTCGGCGTTGTCGCTCGACAACACCGGCAACGCTTCGCATTGCGACGGCCGCCCGCCCATGACGTGCGTCAACACCTCCACAAAGGCTTCCGCCAGCGGCTCATGCATCAACAACAGGACGCCGACTTTCGCCGGCGGCTTTTTTTCGGGTGGATTCATGCGGTTATGGTAACTCAGGTTGGGGATTGCCGGATAGCCGACAGATCAAAAAAAGCATTCATGGGCAATGGTTCTTAATAAATCACCGCTACGTTTGCTCGCCTTGCTCCACCTCGGCGCAAACCGCAAATCTTCCCCTCTCCCACTTGTGGGAGAGGGTGGCTCGAAGGGGCGGGAGAGGGCAAATTCAAGTGCTCGCCTCTCTCTCACCGACGGGTCGCCGAGGGCGGAGACCCTACGAGATTGTCGCTTTCCTCACCTACCTCCCGTCGCTATTTCCTCGAGCCGGTCGGCCAACAGCCCCGCCGCATCGAAGCCGGTCTGCGCAGTAATTTCGACGAAGCAGGTCGGGCTGGTGACATTCACCTCGGTCAAAAAACCGCCGATGAGGTCGAGACCGACGATCAACAGCCCCGCGTCCCACAAGGACGGCGCCAGCGCTTCGGCGATTTCGGCCTCCCGTTTGGTCAACGGCATCGCCACGCCGCTGCCGCCCGCCGCCAGATTGCCGCGCGTTTCGCCCGCCTTCGGGATGCGCGCCAGCGCAAACGGCACAACGCGCCCGCCGATGATGAGCACCCGTTTATCGCCGTCGCGGATGGCCGGAATGAAGCGCTGCGCCATCACCGAACGCGCGCCGAAACCGTTCAGCGTTTCGATAATCACATTGCGATTGGGATCGTCGGCGCGCACGCGAAACACCGATGCGCCGCCCATGCCGTCGAGCGGCTTCAAAATCACATCGCGGTGTTCGTCGATAAAAGACTGCAAAGCAGCAGGCTGCCGCGCCACCATTGTCGGCGCGATGAATTGCGGGAAGCGCAGAATCGCCGCCTTCTCGTTGAAATCGCGGATGCTCTGCGGCTTGTTGAAAACGCGCACGCCGGCGCGCTCGGCGAGTTCCAGCACATAGGTGGCGATGACGTACTCCATGTCGAACGGCGGATCCTTGCGCATCATCACCGCGTCAAACGCCGTCAACGGCATCCGCGCCGGCGCTTCTTCGGCGTACCATTTTTTGTTGTCGCCAAAGAGAGAAATTTTTCGCGCAAAGGTAAAAGACGCGACTTGCGCTTCGCTGCCACTTTCATCGCCGGAGTTGTTGCCGAGTGCGGCCAACTCGCCAACCTCGCAAGCGTAAATCGCATGTCCGCGCTTCGCCAGCGTCCGCATCGTCGCCACACTGGAATCCTTGTAAGCCTTGAGCTTGGCCAGCGGATCGAGAATGAAAAGAATGTTCACAGCGTTTTCCTTTTTAGTTGACAAACCCCTGTCGCCCTTTCAAAAGGGGACTTGACTCCGCACACGTCGTGCTGCAATAACCATAGTCGTTTCCGATAGGCGCAATTTCAATCTCCCCTTGAAGCCGCCGAGCATCGCAGGGCGGCGCAGAAACAGGGCGAGGGCTGTTCAAGCAATTCTCTTTTCTTTTCAGAATTGCGAGTTCCCGAGCCCCTGCACCGTTCGAGAAGCGCAGTGAATCCGCGAAGCGGACGGCGAAATGGGGATGGTTTCTTTGGTGACTTTCTTGTCCACACAAGAAAGTCACTCGCCCTGCCGGGCGAGTCCGGCGCGGTGGAGCAAGAAGCAAATGTGTTGTGTTTTGAAAAGTTTGCGGGCGACCGCAGGTCGCCCCTACACGCCGTTCCATCACTCTACCGTCACGCTTTTCGCCAGATTGCGCGGTTTGTCAACATCGGTGCCGCGAATCACCGCCGTGTGATACGCCAGCAGTTGCAGCGGCGCGACGTGAACAATCGGCGACAACAAACTCGCGTGTTCCGGAACGCGCAACACATGAATGCCGTCGCCGGCGGCGAGATGGCTGTCGAGATCGGCAACAACGTACAGTTCGGCGCCGCGCGCCCGCACTTCCTGCAAGTTGGATTTGAGTTTTTCGAGCAGCGCATTGTTCGGCGCAATCGCCACCACCGGCATGGCGGCATCGACCAGCGCCAGCGGCCCGTGTTTCAATTCGCCCGCCGGATACGCTTCGGCGTGAACGTAAGAAATCTCTTTGAGTTTCAACGCGCCTTCCTGCGCAATCGGATAATGCAAACCGCGCCCGAGAAAGAGCGCGTGCGCTTTGTGCGTGAACGCTTCGGCCCAAGCGATGATTTGAGGCTCCAGCGCCAGCGCCGCCTGCATCGCCGACGGCAAGTGCCGCAACGAACGCAACCAAAATGTTTCTTCTTCAACAGTCAAGCGTCCGCGCTCTTTCGCCAGCGTCAGCGCTAAAAGAAAAAGCGCCACCAGTTGCGTCGTGAACGCTTTGGTCGATGCGACGCCGATCTCGACGCCAGCGCGCGTCAGATAACGCAACGCGGTTTGCCGCACCATCGTGCTGGTCGCCACATTGCAGATCGACAGCGTGTGCGCGTGACCCAATGCTTTGGCGTGATTCAGCGCCGCCAGCGTGTCGGCAGTTTCGCCCGATTGCGACACCACGATCACCAGCGCGCGCGGATTCGGCACACTGTCGCGGTAACGATACTCGCTGGCGATTTCCACTTGACACGGCAACTGCGCCAGCGATTCGATCCACTGCTTGGCCACCTGCCCGGCGTAATGGCTGGTGCCGCAAGCCAGAATCAAAACACTGTCGATCTTTGAAAAAATTTCCGCCGCGTGTTGGCCGAACAACGCCGGCGTCACCGTTTCCACGCCTTCGAGCGTATCGGCAAGCGCGCGCGGTTGCTCGAAAATTTCTTTCTGCATGAAATGCCGGTAAGGGCCGAGTTCAGCCTGCGCCGCGCTTGCTTCGATTTGAATGAAAGGCCGTTCGACGATTTCTTCGTTGCGGTCGCGGCACACGATGGCGTCGCGCGTCAGATCGACAACGTCGCCCTCTTCGAGATAAGCGATGCGCTGCGTGATCGGCAACAGCGCCGCCGCGTCCGACGCCAGATAAGAGCCGTTTTCATTGCGCCCGATCACCAGCGGGCTGCCGAAGCGCACGCCGATCAGCCGCCCCGGCTCACGCGCCGAGATGATCGCAATCGCGTAAGCGCCGGTCAACTGCCGCACCGTCGCTTGCACGGCGCGAAGCAAGTCACCGTGAGCATTACCGTTCCAATGTTTGTGGACGAGATGCGCGATCACTTCGGTGTCAGTCTGCGTGATGAACTCGTAGCCTTCCGCTTGCAGCATTTCGCGCAGCAATTCGTAATTCTCGATGATCCCGTTGTGCACCAGCGCGATTTCGTTGTGCGACGTGTGCGGGTGCGCGTTGGTTTCGTTCGGCTTGCCGTGCGTCGCCCAGCGCGTGTGCGAAATGCCCGAGGTCGCGTGAATTGCTTTGGCTTTGACTTGCGCAACGAGATCGGCCACC
>JAITBX010000188.1 GCA_031283405.1 Burkholderiales bacterium
CAGCGCGTGCGCTTGCAGACGCGCGAGGTGGTGCTGCCCGCCAAGGACAGCGCCGCGCTGGACTGGGTAGCGCAGCAGCGCCGCCAGACGCAGCATGAGGCCGCCGAGCAATCGCCCGGCTGGATGAATCGCCTGATCTACGGCGACAACCTGCTGGCCATGGCCGCGTTGCTGGCAGGCGACGAACACACGCCCAGCCTGCGCGGCAAGGTGGACTTGATCTACATCGACCCGCCCTTCGACAGCAAGGCCGACTACCGCACCAAGGTCACGCTGCCCGGCGTGGAACTGGAACAGCGGCCTGCGGTGATCGAGCAGTTTGCCTACTCGGATATGTGGGCGGATGGCACGGCTTCGTATCTCGCCATGATTGCACCGCGCCTGATCTTGATGCGTGAGTTATTGGCTGATACCGGCTCCATTTATGTGCATTTGGATTGGCATATAGGGCATTATGTGAAATTGGCAATGGATGAAATATTTGGGAAGGAAAATTACATAAATGAATTAATATGGTGCCGCCAATCTTCATCTGCGAAAAAGGCTCAAGGGCAAGAGAACTTGTCCAAGACTTTTGTTCGTGCCCACGACGTTATTTATCTTTATTCGAAAAATTTGACAAATTTTTCTGGCATCCAAAAAAATGAATACACATCTATTCCTTATTCAGACAGAGTCCTAAATTCCATTGATGTAGATGATGATGGCAATACCATTTACAAGAGAGGCAGGGGAAGCATAGGCGGCAGGGAAATCGCCGCAAATGTGGCGGTAGACATAGAGGGTGGAATGTTGGCACGAAGCTGGTGGGACGATGTTCCAATTCTTCGCCATAACAGTAAAGATAATGTTAATTATCCTACCCAAAAACCAGAAAAATTACTTGAACGCATAATAAGCGCAAGCTCTGATAAAAATAATATTGTGGCTGATTTCTTTGGCGGTTCTGGCACAACAGCAACGGTATCAGAAAAACTTGGCCGCCATTGGATTATTTCCGATATTGGAAAACCAGCCTGCATGATTATGCGCAAGCGTTTGATCGACCAAGAAGCTAAACCTTTTTTCTATCAAGCCATCGGTGATTACCAAGTCGAAGCCGCCAAGGTACATTTCGGCAAGCGCGATTTCCGAATCGGCGATCTGGCACAAATCGTTTTATCGCTTTACGGCGCGTTGCCGCTGCCGCCCGAGGCCAATCCGCAGCGCAATCTGGGGCAGATCGAGGGCGTTGATTTTGGCGGCAAGCGCGGCAGCAAGACGCTGGTGCTGGCCGATTCGCCCAACAAGCTGACGGGCGCGGCCACGCTGAAAAAAGCCATTGCCCAGCGCGACAACCTGCTGGGCGGCTGGGATCGCGTGGTGGTGCTGGGCTGGAACTTCGAGCCTTCGATTGGCGAGACGATCACGGCGCTGAACGACGACCGGCTGGAAGTGCTGGTGATTCCGCCCGATCTGCTGGACCGGCTGAAGAAAAAAGGCGGCGTGGACAAGCTGCGTGGGCAGGTGCGCTTTTCGTCGCTGCAATACCTGACGCTGCACCCGATTGAGCGGCGCGCGCAGGACGAGCAGGAAACGCTGACCGTGCGGCTGAAAAACTATGTGCTGCTCTCGCCCGAAGCCATCAACCTCGACGACGAAAACCGCGCCAAGCTGCGCCGGGTGGCCGATGCCGAACCGCTGGCGCTGATTGAATACTGGGCCGTTGACCCTGATTACGACGGGCAGGTGTTCCGCTCGGTCTGGCAGGATTACCGGGGCAATACCGCCAATGACGACGATGCGCTGCGCGTGACCACGCAAGCGGTGCTCACGGTTGCAGCCAAAACCGGCCCGCGCCAGGTGTGCGTGCGGGTGGTGGATGTGTTCGGGTTTGAGGCCGAAGTGGTTAGCGCGGTCTGAATGAACATCATGGACGCATCGCAACCCTTGGCCTTGTCCTTGGCCCTCACTGAAAAAACCCGCCAGCTTGCCTTGGGGCTGGAAGATGGAGCCGCCGATCTGCTCGACATGGTGACGCCCGTTACCGCCGAATTGCTGCACTGGTGGTTTGGTCAGGACATGGTGGATGCGCGGGTCGCGCTGAATTTCCACGCGGGGCAGAAGCAGGCCATTTTGAACGCCATCGTGGCGCACGAGGTGCTGGACGCGGCCAGCCTGAAAGACTTGTACGAAAAGGCCGCGCCCGATGCGCTGCTGGCGGGCGGGCGGCTGGCCGAGGTGTCTGAACCAAAGCACGCGCACCCGAAATACTGCTTCAAGATGGCGACCGGCACGGGCAAGACCTGGGTGCTGCAGGCGCTGCTGATTTGGCAGTTGCTCAACAAGAACGCGGCGTTGGCCGAAGGCTTGGACGACGCACGCTTTACGCGCCACTTCATGGTGGTGGCGCCGGGGCTGATCGTTTATGAGCGGTTGCTCGATGCCTTTTGCGGAAAACTGGTCGCGGATGCCAGCGGTGCGCGGGATTTCAACACTTCGGATCTGGCGAAGTTTGCCAATCTGTTCGTGCCCGAAACGCACCGCGACGCGGTGTTTGCTTTTGTGCGCGGCAATGTCTGCAAGAAAGAGGAGATCGCCCTGAAGGCCACGGGCAACGGCATGATTGCCGTGACCAACTGGCATTTGCTGGCCGAGGGCGACGCGGCGGCGGATGTTGAAGATGCCGGCGACGCCATCGACGCCCCCGGTGCGCCGCTGCCCGCGCACGAGGTGGTGGCTGCCGTGCTGCCCTTGACGCCGGGCCGCGCCACGGGCAACAGTCTGGAAGTGCTCGACCAGCGCTATGCGCGCGGCAACGTGCTGGAGTTTCTGGCGCGGTTGCCTGAGCTGATGGTGTTCAACGACGAGGCGCACCACATTCACGAGATCAAGCGCGAGGGCGAGACCACCGAGGTGGAGTGGCAGAAAAGCCTGAGCCGCATCGCCGCCGCCAAGGGGCGGCGCTTTGTGCAGGTGGATTTTTCAGCCACGCCGTACAACGACGTGGGCAGCGGCAAGAATAAAAAGAAACTGTACTTTCCGCACATCGTGACGGACTTCGACCTGAAAAGCGCCATGCGCGCCGGACTGGTGAAGTCGCTGGTGCTGGACAAGCGCAAGGAGATCGGCGCGCTGCCGTTGGACTTCAAGGCCGAGCGCGACGAATCGGGCAACCCGACCCTGAGCGAGGGCCAGCGCGTAATGCTGCGCGCCGGTTTGCAAAAACTGCGCAAACTGGAAAAGGACTTTGCCCGCATCGACCCGCACCGCCGCCCCAAGATGCTGGTGGTGTGCGAGGACACCACGGTGTCGCCGCAGGTGGCGCAATTTTTGCAGGAGCAGGAAGGCTTGAGCGATGACGAAGTGATGAGCATCGACTCCGGCAAGAAGGCCGAATTGCCCGACAAGGAATGGGAGCGGGTGCGCGAGCGGCTGTTCGACGTCGATCATCACGCCACGCCGCGCGTGATCGTCAGCGTGCTGATGCTGCGCGAAGGCTTTGACGTGAACAATATCTGCGTGATCGTGCCGCTGCGCGCGTCGCAGGCGCAGATTCTGCTGGAACAAACCATAGGCCGGGGACTGCGGTTGATGTGGCGCGAAGCCGATTACAACGACATCAAGCGCGAAAACCGCGAGCGCATTTCCGCCGGGCAGGAGCCGGGCAGTTTGCTGGATGTGCTCTCGATCGTGGAGCATCCGGCCTTTCAGTCGTTTTACGACGAGTTGCTGAAAGAAGGTCTGGCGGGCACGACGGACGAGGCGATGGACGGCACATCGAGCACGGGCGACGTGATTGCCGCCGGGCTGCGGGAAGGCTACGAGGCGTTCGACTTCGGCATTCCCTTCATCGTGAGCGAAGCCGATGAGGAAAACCGCCACGCCGCCATCGACGTGGCCGCGCTCCCCCCATTCACCGCCATGCCGCAGGCGCAACTGGCGGAACTGCTGGGCAAGGGCGACACCTTCATCTCGCAGGATTTGCAAAGCGCCACGCTGTTCGGCGACTACCGCGTGGACGGCGCGGTGATGAACGTGGCGGGTTACAACGATTACCTGTCGCGCCTGACGCGCCGCATCAGTCAGGCGCTGGGCCAGCCGCTGCCCAAGGGCAACAAGATTGCCTCGCACGTCGCCATGCCCTATCTGCAAGTGAACACGGCGGAGCTGACGGGCTGGCTGGACGACTATATCTGGACACAGCTTTTCGGCGCGGATTTCAACCCTCTGGGCGAAAGCCACGGCGCGGAAAACTGGCGTCTGCTGCTGTTGCAGCCGGTGGTGGATCACATCACCAAAGTCTTTGCGCTGGCGCTGCTGAAAGCGCAGGAAACCCACAGCACCGGCAAGACCGAGGTCCATGCGCGGCATCTGAGCGAAACGCCCCGCCTGATGGTGCGCGAGGCGCATTCGGTGGAGATAAGCAAGTGCATCTACACCCGCCTGGGCTGGCCCGCGCGCGACGGCGGGCTGGAGAAAACCTTCATTCACTGGGCGCAGGCCGACGCGCAGGTGCTGGCGTTTTGCAAAATCAGCGAAACGCGTCACCCATTCGCGCGGCTGCGCTACGTCAAGGACGACGGCCTGAGCGCGTTCTACAGCCCCGACTTTCTGGTGCGCACGGCCAGCGCCATTTATCTGGTGGAAACCAAGGCGCAGCAGCAAGTGGCTCATCCCAACGTGCAACGCAAGCGCAAGGCCGCGGTGGCCTGGTGCGAGCGCATCAACGCGCTGGCGCCCGAACACCGGCAGGGACTGCCCTGGCATTACGTGCTGCTGGGCGAGGACGCGGTGCAGCAGTGGCAGGCCAAGGGCGCGCACCTGGCGCAGTTGCTGGACTTTGCGCGGCTACGGCCAGCGGCGGATGTGTCGTTGCAGGAGCGGATGTTTGATTGAATCCGCCGCAAGCATTGCGTACAGCCCTTTTCGATTCAGTGCGGCAATGGTTTTCCTCGCCATCATCCACACGCAAATGACCGTGTGGCGACCGGGACAGTGACCCCTGCATTTTGATGCCTGATCCCTGACAATCACGGCAACAAAATCTCTCTGTTCCTCTCGTTATCCGCCCAACGGATTTGTTCACTTCCCGAACTGCCGTACCAATCGGGCGCCAGAATTTTGAATCCGTCGATGGTGTCCACGCGATCCTGCCGTCCGACCCGCACCGAAAATGGCCCTTCTTCCGCACTCTTCCAGAAAACGTAAAGGCTTCCCTTATCGAGATTACCTTTCGCCAACCGATCGTTTTGCGTGATGTTCATCTCGGCGATGCGCGAACCGGCGACGCGCGCAAATTGCCCGACGTTGATCGCCATGCCGTGATCGGCAGCGTAAAGCGCAAACTCGCCATAGCCAAGCGCGGCAGGACGCGCCGGCACGAAACGCACTGTCCGGTATTTTTTTGCGGCTTCTTCCCAAAACGGCGACACCAGCGGAGTTTTCCATGCTGCGGTATGCGTCACGATATTTTCGTGGAGAATGTCGCGCATTCCTATCGCGCGCGGCGACAAATCCGCACCCTGCAAAATCACGATGCCCGCGAGCAAAGTCACGCCCATCCACGGCTTGGTGTTTTGCAGCAACAGCGCCGCGCAGCCCAAGAGCAGCGCGTAATACGAAACCCATAACAATCGTCCCGACGCCCGCACCATCGCCAGCATTTTCAAAACAGATTTCGGTAGCGCCACGTCCAGCACAACTTGGTCGTTCAGCATCACATGGTTCGACACCGCGATCACCCATAACGCCAGCGCCGCCAAAATCAGCGGCCAATGTTGCAGCGCGTCTTTTCTCGCGCCTTTCGAGAAGATCAACAGCAACGCCGCCAGCGCTGCCAACAACAATCCGCCCGCGCCCAGATAACCATAACCCTCGAAGGCCGATTCCGGCGTCGATGGCAGCGGCGACAAAAAACGCGAGCCCCAATCCGGATTCCAGAAAGCGTTGAGGTTGGCGGCGTAACGCCCGTAGTATTCGACGCCGCCCGAGAATGATCCGGTCGGCAGAGTGAAATAACCGGCCAGCCACACCACTGCCAGCATGGAGAGCGCCACCGTCACGATCTCGATCAACGCCGCGCGCGTTTCCGCCCAAGCGTAGCGCCGCAGCACGCTCGCCGCCCACACTGCCAACACCAGATACAACAAATACGCATGCACCAACGCCGCCGCGCCGATCAACACGCACCACGCCGGAACCGCCGCCATCGGCGGCCGCAGATACAAAAGCAGCGCCGCCAGAATCAGCCAATGTCCGACCAGCGCGTAATGTCCGATCACTCTCAAAACCATCAACGCGCTGGCCGTCAACAGCAAGGTCAGCAGCAGTTGCGCGATTCGGCTCGTCGTGACGCAGCGCGCCAGGAGCCACGCAAACGCTCCCTGCAAGATGAAGCAGAGCAAAATCCAGATGCCGAAATATTGAAACTTCGCGGGTAACCAGCCCGCAAACAATTTGAACAACAATGCAAACAAAGGAATGGAATCGGTGAACACGATCGAACTGCCCATGTCCATTCCGTAATGACTGGCGCCCGGCGGCAAAAGCCACGGTTCGCCACGAAAAAAATGCCAGCCCAGAAAAGCTTGCATCGAGTCGCCAATCATCAGCCATTGGAAATTCGCTGGACGAAGCACTGTCATCGGCAGTAGCAGGAAAAACAGCGCCGCTCCGAGCACACCTCCGATGAATAGCGCGGGCACTATATCGCGCCCCTGCCAATCGGGGATGGTATCGACTTCGAGCGCGTCCGAGGAAAAAGAGGAATACATGGGCAGTAACATAACATATTCGCGCCGTATTTCGCATGGAGAGACGCTGATGCGTCACGCCTTTTCTGCTCGAAGCTACGCCAAGGACATAAGCCGCATGCGCCACAAATCCCGCGTTCGTCACTCTCTGCATTTTTCCGCGCGAACAGCCAAATGATTCAGGTAAAATGAGTAGATTACGTTCAGGAAGGACTGTTATGCTGACCGGATGTTTTGTGCCGATTGTGACGCCGATGACGCCCGACGGCGCGCTGGATTTTGCAGCGCTGAGAAAACTCATCGACTGGTACATCGCCAACGGAGTGGCGGGGATCGGCATCGTCGGCACCACCGGCGAGTCGCCGACCATCGACTTTGAGGAACACCACACGCTCATCAAGGCGACCGTCGATCATGTGGCCGGTCGCGCTCATGTGATGGCCGGCACCGGCAGCAACTCGACCTCCGAAGCGCTCGAATTGACGGCTTACGCCAAGAAGGTCGGCGCCGACAGTTGCCTGGTCGTCGTTCCCTACTACAACAAGCCGACGCAGGAAGGCTTGTATCGGCATTTCAAAACGATCGCCGAGAATGTCGATCTGCCGATGGTGCTTTACAACGTGCCCGGGCGCACCGTTGCCGACTTGGCGAATGAAACCGTTTTGCGCCTCGCGCAACTGCCGGGCATCATCGGATTGAAAGACGCGACCGGCGACATCGCTCGCGCCTCCGAACTTTTCAAGGCGATGAATGAAGCCGGAAAAAAAGATTTCGCGTTTTACAGCGGCGACGACATCACCAGTCTGGCGTATCTGTTGCTGGGCGGACACGGCGTGATTTCGGTTACCTCGTGCGTTGCGCCCAGACAAATCGTGGCGATGTGCCGCGCCGCCGCGCGCGGCGACATCGGCGAAGCGCGCGCGCAGAACGACATTTTGTTGCCGCTGCACCGCAAGCTCTTCGTCGAGGGCAATCCCGTGCCGGTCAAATGGGCGATGGCGCAGATGGGGCTGATCTCCCCCGGCATTCGTTTGCCGCTGGCGCCGTTGTCCGAGTCTTATCACGAGCCGTTGCGGCAAGCGTTGCGCGCCGCCGGTTGTCTTGCTTGATTTTTGTTTGCAAAGGTTGATGGAATGATCCGTTGTTTTGAAAAGCGCCTCGCACTCCCGATTCTCATCTTGGCCGCACTGTGGGTGTTGGCCGGCTGCAGTTCCATACAAGAGATGACGCCCAGCAAACGCATTGATTACAAATCGACGCGCTCGACGCCGCCGCTCGAAATTCCGCCGGACCTCTCTGCGCCGCAATACGACGACCGCTACGTCGTCGCTTCGGCTTCGGATTTTGCCAGCCGCAACGTCCGCGCCGACGCTCGCGAAAAATCGGTGCTGCCGGAAATGCCGCTCGCTCATCTCGAACGCGCCGGCACCGAGCGCTGGCTGGTGGCCAAAGTTTCGCCCGCCAAAGCGTGGGAAGTTCTGCGGCAATTCTGGATCGACACCGGCTTCGTTCTCGCCGATGAAAAACCGATGATCGGCATCATGGAAACCGACTGGGCCGAAAACCGCGCCGACATACCGCAAGGCATTCTAGGCAGCACTATCGGCAAATATATCGACTTTTTCTTCTCGACGTACAAGCGCGACAAATTTCGTTCTCGTATCGAAGAAGGCAGAGAACCGGACACCGTCGAAATTTATCTTTCGCATCGCGGCATGGAACAAGTGCCGACCACCAAGATCGACAATGCAACGCCGGCGGCGTTCGCCTGGGCGCTGTTGCCGCCCAATCCCGAGCTGGAAGCGGAGATGCTGATGCGCATCATGGTGCGTTTCGGCGCGTCCGAAGAACAAGCCAAAACCGCCGTCGCGCAAAACACCGACAATCAACCGCGCGCGCGTTTGCTTAAAGCCGACGACGGCATAAAACTGATGCTGGACGATGACTTCGATCGCGCTTGGCGGCGTGTCGGCCTGGCGCTCGATCGCACCGGCTTCACCGTCACCGACCGCGACCGTTCGCAAGGCCTTTACTATGTGCGTTACGCCGACCCGGACGTCGATGTCAAAAAAGCCGGCTCCGAAGGCTTCCTTTCCAAGCTGGCATTCTGGCGCAAAGATGAAGTGCAGCCGAAAAATTATCAAGTGCATGTCGTCGCCAACGGCGAACAAAGCGTCGTCACCATCAAGAGCGACGCCGACACGGCACCCAAAGC
>JAITBX010000205.1 GCA_031283405.1 Burkholderiales bacterium
TGTATCTGGCGATCCGACAATGTGCCGACAAGTGGACAATGAGCCATCACTGGAAGCCTGCCTTGCAGGTCTTTCAGATTGTCTTTGGCGAGGACAGGGTGCCGGTTAATGAGTTATGACCAAGCAAGATTGACACAGTTGGATTTACAGACCCTAAAGCAGCGAGCGGGTGGGCAAAGGAACAAAGCGACGTGCCCACCGAATGAAAGGTGGGCATGACTCGCGCTTTTTCCACTCCGCGCGTCTTTGCCTGCCCTATGAGACTTTCAATAAAAAAACGGCAACCGCGCTGGCGCGTGGTTGCCGTTTAGGGTGTTTTCAGTTCAAGTGGTGAGTATAAAACTTCCCTCTCCCGCCCCTTCGGGGCGCCCTCTCCCACAAGCGGGAGAGGGGAATAAATTAAGAGAAATTTGTATCAGCCAATGAAGCTGGCAATGACGATCAGACAGTAACCGCCTTCGCCGCGTCGGCAAATTCTCCGATTTGGTCGAAGTTCATGTAGCGATAAATGTCCGCTGCTTTTTGGTTGACGACGTTCACTTGCGCGAGGTATTCCTTCACGGCCGGTATCTTGCCCATCAGCGCGCAGACGGCGGCGAGTTCTGCTGAACCGAGATAGACGCGGGTGTCGATGCCGAGACGGTTGGGGAAGTTGCGGGTGGAGGTCGAGATCGCCGTCGAGCCTTTTCGTATCTGCGCCTGATTGCCCATGCACAACGAACAGCCGGGCATTTCCATGCGCGCGCCGGAGGCGCCGAGCACGCTGTAGTAGCCTTCTTCGCGCAGGATCATCGCGTCCATCTTGGTCGGCGGCGCGATCCACAAGCGCGTTGAAATGTCGCTCTTTCCGTCGAGCACTTTGCCGGCGGCGCGGAAGTGACCGATGTTGGTCATGCACGAGCCGATGAACACTTCGTCGATCTTGTCGCCGGCGACTTCGGAGAGCAGTTTCACATCATCGGGATCGTTCGGGCAAGCGAGGATCGGCTCTTTGATTTCGCTCATGTCGATGTCGATCACGGCGGCGTATTCGGCGTCGGCGTCGGCGGTCAAGAGTTGCGGATTGGCGATCCACGACTCCATCGCTTTGATCCGGCGCGTGAGGGTGCGCTTGTCTTCATAGCCGTTGGCGATCATCCACTTCATCAGCACGATGTTGGAGCGCAGATATTCGATGATCGGCTCTTTGGACAGACGCACGGTGCAGCCGGCGGCGGAACGTTCGGCGGAAGCGTCGGTGAGTTCAAACGCCTGCTCCACTTTCAGATCGGGCAGCCCTTCGATTTCGAGGATGCGACCGGAGAAAATGTTTTTCTTGCCTTGTTTCGCTACGGTCAGCAAACCTTTCTTGATGGCGTAGAACGGAATCGCGTTGACCAGATCGCGCAGGGTGATGCCTTCTTGCATTTTGCCCTTGAAGCGCACGAGCACCGATTCGGGCATGTCGAGCGGCATCACGCCGGTGGCTGCGGCAAACGCGACAAGGCCGGAGCCGGCGGGGAATGAAATCCCGATCGGGAAACGCGTGTGCGAATCGCCGCCGGTGCCCACCGTGTCGGGCAAGAGGAAGCGATTGAGCCAGCTATGAATCACGCCGTCGCCCGGACGCAGCGCGATGCCGCCGCGCGTCGAGAAGAAGGACGGCAAAGTGCGATGCGTTTTGACGTCAACGGGCTTCGGATACGCGGCGGTGTGGCAGAAGGACTGCATCACCAAGTCGGCGGAGAAACCCAGGCAAGCGAGGTCTTTCAATTCGTCGCGGGTCATCGGGCCGGTGGTGTCTTGCGATCCGACCGACGTCATGCGCGGCTCGCAATAAGTGCCGGGACGCACGCCTTTGCCTTCGGGCAGGCCGCAGGCGCGTCCCACCATTTTTTGCGCCAGCGAGAAACCTTTGCCGGAATCTATCGGCGCTTGCGGCAAACGAAAGAGCGTCGAGGGCGGCAGCTTCAGCGCTTCACGCGCCTTGGTGGTCAGGCCGCGTCCGATGATGAGCGGAATGCGACCGCCGGCCCGCACTTCGTCGAGCAGCACCGGCGTTTTCAGCGCCGTCTCGGCGATCACGGCGCCGTTTTTCATCGCTTTGACGCTTGCTTTTTGACGGTCGATGTGAAGTTCGATTTCATCGCCCATGTCCATTTGCGTCACGTCGATTTCGATCGGCAACGCGCCGGCGTCTTCTTGCGTGTTGAAAAAGATCGGCGCGATTTTGCCGCCGAGGCAAACGCCGCCGAACCGCTTGTTCGGTACGAAGGGAATGTCTTCGCCGGTCCACCACAGCACCGAATTGGTCGCCGATTTGCGCGAGGAACCGGTGCCGACGACATCGCCGACGTAAGCGACCGGATGGCCTTTCGCTTTCAGCGCGTCGATTTGTTTGATCGGGCCGCGCGCGCCGGGCTGATCGGCGTTGATGCCGGCGCGCGGATTTTTCAACATCGCCAGCCCGTGCAACGGAATGTCGGGGCGCGACCACGCATCCGGTGCCGGAGAGAGATCGTCGGTGTTGGTTTCGCCGGTGACTTTGAACACGGTGACTTTGAGTTTTTCCGGCACTTCCGGACGCGAGGTGAACCACTCTGCCTCGGCCCATGAACGCAGCACGTCGCGCGCGTTGGCGTTGCCTTTTTCCGCCAGCTCGCGCACATCGTGAAAATAGTCGAACATCAGCAGCGTGAACTTGAGCGCGCGGGCGGCAATCGCGCCGACTTCGGCGTCGGCGAGCAAGTCGATCAGCGGCTTGACGTTGTAACCGCCGAGCATCGTGCCCAGAAGCTCGGTGGCTTTGGCGCGCGAGACGAGCGGGCTTTTGGCTTCGTTTCTGGTGATCTTCGCCAGAAATTCCGCTTTGACCTGCGCGGCGTCATCGACGCCGGCAGGGACGCGATGCGTGAGCAAGTCGAGCAAAAACGCTTCTTCTCCCGCAGGCGGTTTCTGCAACAATTCCACCAGCGCGACGGTTTGCTCTTTGGAGAGCGGCAGCGGCGGAATACCGAGCGCCGCGCGTTCGGCGGCGGCTTGACGATAGGTTTCCAGCATTTTGTGTCCTTTCTGTACTGAATTGGTTAGAGCATTTTTGATTCAGTCATGCACATTCTTGCGCTACAGGCGCCCACCCTTGCCCCTACCCCAACCCTTCCCCAGCGGGGGAGGTGTGGCGCCTTCCCCCTTTGGGGGAAGGTTGGGATGGGGGCAGGAGGTGAAGAATGAAACCATGAATCACGCCCCGGAAGTGTCAACGTTTCGTTTTAGCCCAGCATCGAGGCGATGGCGGCGCGCTCTTCTTCAAGCTCATTCAGCGTCACGCCGATGCGCTCTCTGGAAAACGCGTCGATCGGCAGATCGGGCACGAGCTGGTATTCGCCATTGGCGCAAGTGACCGGGAAACCGAACATCACGTCTTTCGGAATGCCGTACTGGCCGTCCGACGGGATGCCCATCGTCACCCAATGGCCGTTGGTGCCGAGCACCCAGTCGCGCACATGGTCGATGGCGGCGTTGGCGGCGGAAGCGGCGCTGGAAACGCCGCGCGCGGCGATGATGGCCGCGCCGCGTTTGCCGACGGTCGGCAGGAACACATCGCGGTTCCATGCTTCGTCGTTGATCTTGCTCTTGAGCGAAGTGCCGCCGACCGTGGCGAAGCGGTAATCGGCGTACATCGTCGGCGAGTGGTTGCCCCAGACGGTGAGCTTTTCAATGTCGGCGACGGCCACGCCCGCTTTCAGCGCCAGTTGCGCCAGCGCACGATTGTGGTCGAGCCGGAGCATCGCCGTGAAATTCTTTCTCGGCAGCGACGGCGCCGACTTCATGGCGATATAGGCGTTGGTATTGGCGGGATTGCCGACGACCAGCACTTTGACATTGCGGTTGGCAACGGTGTCGAGCGCTTTGCCCTGGGCGGTGAAAATCTTGGCGTTTTCCATGAGCAAATCGCTGCGCTCCATGCCGGGGCCGCGCGGTCTGGCGCCGACCAGCAGCGCGATTTCGGTATCGCGGAACGCGGCTTCGGCGTCGCCGAAACCTTGCATGCCGGCGAGCAGCGGGAAAGCGCAATCTTCGAGCTCCATCATGACGCCCTTGAGGGCGGCTTGCGGTTTTTCCATCGGCAGTTCGAGCAGTTGCAGAATAACCGGCTGATCCGGCCCCAGCATTTCGCCGGAAGCAATTCTGAACAACAGGCTGTAACCGATTTGGCCGGCAGCGCCGGTAACACTAACGCGAACAGGTTTTTTCATTGGGACTCTCCTAGATTCAAAAAATGATGGTGACTGAAAAGCGGAACCGCCGGAAACGGCAAAAGGTCTAATAGTAGGCTGGCTGACCCAAGCTGTAAAGAGAGGGCGGCCAAGGAAACGTTTATTTAATCCGTTCGCCCTGAGCTTGTCGAAGGGTGAACGACGAATAATCAAGGGCTTCGACCCTTCGACCTTGCTCAGAGCCAGCCCGAACGGCCTGGATTAATTCAGTGCTCTCCTAAACACGTACTCTGCTTACGGTTTATCCGACGCTACCCACAAAGCAGTAACGGCGAACTCACTATATCGGCAGTAGGGTTTTACGATTGAGAAAACATCGAAGAAAATCCGGCAAAGAGGCGTGACACCATCCACAATCTTGCTTACAATAAAGCACAATTTTACTGCTACTGTGAAAGGAAAGGAAAAGACCATGACGGAAAAGACTGCGACCATTTCGTTTTCGGACGGCTCTCCGGCACTGACGTTGCCGATGTTTGAAGCCAGCCTCGGACCGGATGTGATCGATATCAGAACGCTGTATGGAAAGACCGGCAAGTTCACTTATGATCCGGGTTTCCTTTCAACAGCGTCGTGCGGTTCCACGATTACCTTCATCGACGGCGATAAAGGCGAATTGCTTTATCGCGGCTACCCCATCGATGAACTGGCTCACAACTGCAACTTCATGCAAGTTTGCCAGTTGCTGCTCTACGGCGGTTTGCCCACCAAAGAACAAAACGAAAAATTCACGCAACTGGTTACGCACCACATGATGGTGCATGAACAGATGCAGTTTTTCTTGCGCGGCTTCCGCCGCGACGCGCACCCGATGGCGGTGCTGACCGGACTGGTCGGCGCGATGTCGGCCTTCTATCCTGACTCGATGGATCTGCTCGACGCCAAGACGCGCGAAGTCACGGCGATCCGCCTGATCTCGAAGATGCCCACGCTGGTGGCGATGTCTTACAAGTATTCGATCGGCGAGCCGGTCGTTTATCCGGACAATAGCCTCTCGTATGCGGGCAACTTCCTGCGGATGATGTTTGCGACGCCGTGCGAACCGTACAAAGTTAACAACGTGATCGAGCGCGCTTTCGACCGCATTCTGACGCTGCACGCCGATCACGAACAAAACGCTTCAACTTCTACCGTGCGTTTGTGCGCTTCTTCCGGCACCAACCCGATCGCGGCGATTGCCGCCGGCGTGGCGTGCTTGTGGGGGCCGGCGCATGGCGGTGCCAACGAAGCCTGCCTCAGAATGTTGGACGAGATTCAGGCGCAAGGCGGGGTCGAAAAGATCGGCGAATTTGTCGACAAGGTCAAAGACAAAAATTCCGGCGTTCGCTTGATGGGCTTCGGACATCGCGTCTATAAGAATTACGACCCGCGCGCCAAACTGATGCGTGAAACCTGTCACGAAGTGCTGGGCGAACTCGGCTTGGCCAACGATCCGCAATTCAAACTGGCGATGGCGCTGGAGAAAATCGCGCTGGAAGACGACTACTTCGTCAAGCGCAAACTGTATCCGAACGTCGACTTCTACTCTGGCATCGTTCAGAAAGCCATCGGTATTCCGGTGCCGCTGTTCACCGCGATCTTCGCGTTGGCGCGCACCGTCGGCTGGATCGCGCAACTGAACGAAATGATCTCCGACCCCGAGTACAAGATCGGTCGTCCGCGTCAGCGCTACATCGGCGAAAAACATCGCCATGTGGACGCGGCGAAGAAGAGCTAAGCCGTAAACTTCTACGCGAACAAGAGCCTGTTTGGCGTCTTTTCACCGCCGGTGAAAAGACGTTGAGCAGGCTCTCTTGCAGAGGGAATCTCAAAGTGGGAGCGGAACGCGAAGCTGTGCCGCGATTGTGTTGACTTCATGTCTCTATCAACAAGTAGAATTTTGGATATTGGATTGCTTTGTGTGTGAAAAATAAGTGTGAACAAAAGTAAAACAATGAGAACCATCCTCCTCCTCTCTTTTTTGTTTTTCATGTCCGGCCTCTTGATTGCCTGCGAAAAAACAGAAGACGCAAAAACCGTCGAATACTACCTGAGCAACGAAAAAGAGCTTGATAAAAAACTGGCCGAATGCAAAGACAGCGACGGCAAGTCTAAAAGAACGCCCGATTGCGACAACGCAAAGGCTGCGGATTACAAGCGCAACGTGCTTTAAGCCTGAATAAATTGGTTGGCCAACGCCTCTCCTCTCTGGGAGAAAGGTGAGGATGGGGCGCAGGGGCGACCGTCCTCGGTCGCCCGCAAAGATTCGGGCGACCATAGGCCGGCTCTACGGCTCCGTCCGCAAGCGAGAGAGAATGCCGCCGAGCAGGCTCCGCAGCCCAAGAATGTATAATCATCGAAATCAAAAATGCTATGGCGATATTGTGGCGTGAGTAAAACCTTTTGGCAAATCTTGCAGACAGCGTGGCGCAAAGCCAATCAGCCCATTCCGGGAACGGAAGAGGATCGCTCGAAATGGGTGATTGTCGAGGGTCGGTATCCGTCGCTGCAAATGGCGCCGATGAAGGTGAAGGTCATCTTCATTGTGTTGTGCATTTTGTTGGGTTTGTGCACCTATCTGCTTACTCATTTTTTATTCCCTGCGCTCAGCAACGTGATTAAATCGAATATGTGCGTGGAAGGTTGGTTCGGGAAAAGTCTGGGCAGCCAAATCAGCATACTGTGGCTACTGCTACTTTTTCTGATAATAAGTGGAATTAGCGCCTATGGCTTTGTGCGAGGATGCCGAACTTGGCGGCAGCGCCGTGATATACCC
>JAITBX010000061.1 GCA_031283405.1 Burkholderiales bacterium
TCTCAGCTACTACCACTACGACGCTCAGGCCAATGTGCTTCTTCCTGCCTCGATAGCGTACACCACGGGGCTGATCAACTATTTCTTTCACGGAAAAATGGAGATCAGTTTGCCGGCGATGGGTATTTACAGCATTGTCGATCATGGCGCTTTTGTGCCGCCGCCCGGAACTGATGCTAAAAACGGCTTCAGAGGTTTCGACAAGATCAAACTGACACTCAAAAACACCACAGACCCCGTGAATGCGCCGGATGGTTCCCATCCGCAAACGATGAGCAATGGGTATCTGGTGGCTGTGCTGAAATTTCATCGGAACCTTGCCTATACCGACGACCTCGATGGAGAACTTGGAATGGATGACCCCGCCTCCGTATTCTTTGATAATTACTCATGGAATGAAGAAATCGTTGCATCTGATCCGGTGCGGCTAACCTCGCTGGCTAACGGAGAAAGCGCTGAATTTGCCTTCACGTTTCCGACGGATGGGCAAATGCCGATCAACGCCGTGTCAACAGTGAGGCTCAGTGTCGTATTCAAAGGAATTCTGGGAAGCGAGCAAGATGCCGTAGTGGTTGCTGAAAAACCCATCTCGCCGCCGATTTACTTCAGCGTTTACAACGCCTCCGATTACTTGCGATTGGGCAATACCTGTTACCAAAACACGGATATCCTTGCGAACGATGCGTTATGGGCGCAACTGAACGCGCGCTGTAAAGTGGGGCACGCGCTCGATAGCACTTGCCAAGCCTCGCCGATGTCGGGCACGCTTTCCTTCGGCCCGCCGGGCAATCAAGTTTTGCTGACGTGGGATAACTCGATCCCGGAACGCCGCTTCGCCCGAATCGCCTTTTTGGGAGATAACGATCCCTCAGTATTGAAAGGAACAGCTACGTTTACAGGCGGCAACACTCAAATATGGAACAAAACCTTCGACGGCAACGCCGGTACGATGTTTTGGTATCGCCAAATTCGCGGGGTGAAATATAACGGAGCAAACGTTCAATACCTGAGCGGCGATGCCTCAACCAGCATGGGAATTTGCAATAATTTCCTGAACGGCGATTCCGATTCCGCGCTTCCGATTCCTGCTCCGCTGGAAGGAAGTGAGCGTTATCCGGTGCCGGCAACATCGATTACGGGATGGTGAATGGGCGGACTATCGAGGGTTATTTGACCATTTCCTGCAAATTTTGCAAAGCTTTTTTAAGCTGAAAGACAGCTTTCTTCATGGGAGAATTTGAATTGTTCAGGGCGGACTGTTTAGGGTCAACCCGAACGGTTTGGAATAAAGCAACGTATCCCTAGAAAGGAGATAACGGGCGCTTTTGACTTCGGCGGTATGACGGGGAAAAAGCGAAGTGCGCGCCGGATGTGTACAATGCGGATATTCTTCCTTGTTTCCGGCGCTTGTGCTCTTTGGTCACGAATTTATGGTTTCTTTACCTTCTCCCCGCTCCGCCCATCGCGCCACTCGTCTGCGCGAAAAGCTGGAATCTTTTGCGAACGGGTTGGCCATCGTACTGGGCGTTTTTGCGTTGGTGGTCGCCGCTGTTTGGTGGGTGTGGTACGCCCTGGGGCCGAAGCCCGCGCACATCCCGCCGCCGCCGATCGAATCGCCGGCCACGGTGTTGCGGGCGACGCCGCTGTTCGGCAGCGCGCCGGCAGCGTCAGCGGAGAAAGTTGAAAACGTCGTTCTCGGCGGCGAATTGCGCTTGCTGGGTGTGATTGCGGAAAAAGAGGGGCGCGGTTATGCGGTGTTTCGCATGGGGCAAAGTGCGGGGCAGGGCGTTTATATTGCGCAGACGGGCGACGAGGTGGCAGGGCAGGCGACATTGACGCGCATCGAACCGAACGCCGCCATTCTGCGCGAGCCTTCGGGCGCGGAACGGCGGCTGCTCTTGCGGCCGGAAGAAAAGGGCAGCAACGCGGGAACTTCGGCAACCGGCAAAGCGTCGCTTGCCGCATCTTCCAACGCCGATGCTTGTGTGCCGGCCAATTTCAAAGGCGGGATCGTGCGTCTCAACACCGAATTGTTGCAAGGCGCGTTGATGCAGCCCGAGACATTTTACGCGCTGCTGGAAGCGAAATTCGGCGGCTTGGTGGTGCGCATCGACAACGGCCACACGGCGATGCTCGGCTTGCGCGGCGGTGATGTGCTGTTGAGCGCCAACGGCATTGCGTTGACGCGCGTCGAAGATGTCAGTGCGACGATGTTGAAGCCGCTGGCCAACGGGCAAAGCGTTTTGCTCAAGGGAAAACGCGGCGATCAGATGAGGGAATTGTTGTTGGTGAATGCCAGCGTGTGCCGTGGTTAGATGTCGGGGATCAGGATGCAGGGGCGGGTTTCAAACCTGCCCGTGCGGCAATCTGTGATCGCTCGACAGCGGCACAATGATTTTCAACCGAATTTTTTCCACGATGTTTGCCATGAAAGAGTTTCGGCGAAAAATCGGCCTCCTTCTCATCGGGAGTTTTTTTCTCGCGGGAGGATTCATGGCTTCGGCAGTTTGGGCACAAACGCCTCCGGCGAATGAGAAAGCGGCAACGACGGCAACTGTTGAAGAAAGCCGCCGCGTTGACGCGCATCACGAAGAAGAAAGCGATGAGCGTACCGAAGCCGAGGAGCGCGCGGCGCTGGCAATGAGCGGATACCGCGTTACGCTGGATGCGCCCGGCAATGTCGCCGATTTTCTCCAGCGGTATCTCGATCTTTGCCGCTCGCAGAAACGCAAGGATATTTCCGAAGAAGATTTTTTGCTGATGGTGGATCAAACGCCGCAAAATGTTCAGGCGTTGTTGAAAACGCTGGGCTACTTTGAAGCGCAAGCGGAAACGCAAGTGACGCGGAACGACGACGGCGTGGCCGTCGCTCTCAAAGTTGCGCCGGGGGCGCAGGTGATCGTGGCGAAAGTCGATGTTCGCGTCACCGGCGCGATCGAGCAGGACGAAGAGATGATGTCGCAGTTCCGACGCGCGCTCGATCGCTGGTTGTGGCGCTTGCCGGAAGGCGCGCCGTTCGATCAATCGGCGTGGGACGACAGCAAGCGTCGCGCGCTCGATTACGTCGCGTCGCGCCGCTACGCCACGGCAACCATTGTTGGCAGCAAGGCCGAGGTCGATCTCAAAACGCATCAAGCTACGTTAACGCTGGAAATCGCTAGTGGGCCGGCGTATGTGTTCGGCGATGTATCGATTGTCGGGATGGAGCGTTATCCCGAAAAAGTGGCGCGCGATTTGATTCGCCTCAAAACCGGCGGCGCGTATCGGCGAAACGATTTGCTGGATTTGCAGAGCGAGTTGCAGAGTCTGCCGTATTTCAGCGGGGTGGTGGTGGAAGCGCAGCCGAGTGACGATGCGCCGTATGTGGCGCCGGTGGTGATTACCGTGCAGGAAGTGCCGTACAACAAACTCGATCTCGGCATCGGTTACAGCACCAATTACGGCGTGCGTTTGCAAACCCGATATATGTACAACAACATTTTGAATCGCGGCTGGGTCTTCGACAGCATGTTGAATTTGAGCACGAAAGAACAGCAGGCGGAAGTGGGCTTGAGTTTTCCCAAGAAGCGCAGTGGTTACGGGCATCGGCTTTACGCCGCTTACAACAACAGCGATTTGCAGGGAGTTCGCTCGCAGGTCGGTAAAGTGGGCGTGTCGCGTTTCAAAACCGAAAATGATATCGAGCGGCTGATGAGCGTCGAATTCATCGACGAAAGCCGTCACGATGATTTCGGCAACAAGGATCATTTGCAGGCGTTGCCGTTCAACTATCGCTGGATTCGGCACGATGTGCAAACGCAACGCAATCCGCGCAGCGGCAACGTGATTCAACTGGAAGGCAGCGTCGCGCTCAAGGGTTTGTTGACCGACGAGAGTTTCATTCGCTTGTACGGTCGCGGCGTGCAGTATTGGCCGGTCGGCGACAAGGATGTGACCTTGGCGCGGCTGGAATTCGGTCAGACGTTCAGCAATCATCCCGACAAAGTGCCGAGCGATTATTTGTTTCGCGCCGGCGGCAGCAACAGCGTGCGCGGCTACGATTATCAATCGCTGGGAGTCGCCAATCGAGCTGCGGTGTGGCCGGGGCGAGTGTTGGCGACAAGCTCGGTCGAATATCAACACGCAGTTTACAAAGATTGGCGGGCGGCAGTGTTTGCCGATTACGGCGACGCGGCGGATCGCTGGGTCGATTGGCGCGGCAAAACCGGCGTCGGCGTCGGTGCGCGCTGGGTCAGTCCGGTCGGCATGATCGGCGCCGATCTGGCGTATGGAATCAACGACCAGACGTGGCGATTTTATTTCAGCCTCGGCATGTCGCTTTGAGAGACGACGACGATCATGGCGGACACGAGTACGCAACTTCAACCCAGGCGCCGATGGATGCGTTACTTACCGCGCTGGTTGCGTTATACGTTCTATACGGTGTTGACGCTGATCGTTGTGTTGATTGCGATAGCGGGAACGACGATAGCGCTGCTGCGCTCGGAAGAAGGTCGCGCGTGGCTTATCGCGCAAGTGAACAAAACCGGCATCGTGTCGTTACGCTCGCTGGAAGGCAATCTGCTCGATGAAGTGACCGTTCATGATCTGGTGTACGACGACGCGGCGATTCGTCTGACGCTCGATTCAGCGCACTGGCGCTGGAATTTGCGAACTGCGTTGTGGCGCAATCTGGGGCATCGTGAGTTGTCGATTTCGCTGCTTGAAGCGGGAACGTTGACGGTAACGTCCAAACCGCAGACTCAGATCGTGCCGAAAGAGCCGCTGCCGCTGCCCGCATCATTGACGTTGCCGCTGGCGATAACGGTCGATACGTTGACTTTGCAACATTTCTCGTGGGACAAAATACAAATCGACGCGATAGATTTATCAATCAAAAGCGATGGCAGCCGCCATCTGATCGGCCTCAATCGCTTGGAGTCGGCGCGCGGCGAATTTTACGGCGCGCTGGGCGTTGACGGAAAAGCGCCGTTTTTGGCCGGCGGCATCGTTTCCTATCGCGGCAGGTTTGAAGAACATCCGGTCGGCTTCGATTTGAATATCGACGGCACGTTGCGCGATTTTCATTTGAACGGCCATGTGTTCGGCGACAACATGAATGTTGAGAGCGACGGGCGTTTTAATCTTTTCGCGCCTTACGTTTATTCGATGCTTCACGAAGTGACGCTGCGAACGAAGGATTTGAATCCGGCGAAAATTTTTCCCGGCTTGCCGGAAGGAAGTTTTGCCGTGGCGCTGGATGTGAAACCGCAACCGGGGCAACTGGCGCGCGGCACGCTGAAGATAACTAACGCGATGGCGGGGGCGGCAGACCGTCGCCGCATTCCGATCGAAGCATTGACGAGTGAATTTGAAGTGCAGGAAGATCAAATCGCTTTTTACGAACTCAACGTGGCGGCGCTCGGCGGCGCGAAGATAGAAGGGCAGGGCTGGTTGCGCGAAGATCAGTTGCGGGCGCGGCTGGTGTTGAACAATGTGAACGCGCAAGCGTTGGCGAGCGCTGCGCCGAAAAGTAAAGTGAGCGGCGAAATCTGGTTGCAGGGGCCGTATCGCGCGCCGGAAGTGACGGCGGATGTGACGGAGGCGCTGACTCAGGCGGCTGCGAAGTTTGGACTGGCGTGGGTCGATCCGAGCAAGCGGCAGCAGTTGGCGGTGAAAGACGCGCAGATAAAGTATCACGGCGCGACGGCAAAATTTGCCGGGCAGTACGATCTCGAATCGCAAGCGTTAACCGCACAGGGCAAGTTTGACAATGTTGATCCTGCTGCGTTTGGAGCATCCTCAGGTCAAATCAACGGCGACTTCAACGTTGACGGCGCGCTGTCGCCGAGCGTCGATGTTCGCGCGCGCACCGCGTTGCGTTCGAGCCGCTGGCTGGCGCAAACGATGACCGGCGAAGGCGAAGCGCAGTGGGCAAACGGCCATCTTCAACAAGTGAAAGCGTGGCTGCAATTGAGCGCGCAGCAAGGCACGATGAGGTTGATAGCGGAAGGCGCGTTCGGCAAAGAAAACGATGCGCTGCGTTTTGACGCGAACGTTTCCGATTTGGCGCAGTGGGGAAACGGAGCGGAAAACGAGATGAAAGGGCGGGCGCAAGTCAGCGGCGAATTGCGCGGAACTTTTTCAAATTTGGCGTTGCGCGCGCAAGCGCAGACGGACGAATTGCAGATCGGTGAAACGCGGGCGCAGCAAGCGCGAGTGACAGTTGACACACATTGGGATGAAACATTGACAGCGGAGATGTTGCCGTTCAACGTTCACGCCGAGATGGAAAACATCGAAGCGGGGAACACGAAATGGCAAACTGTCACGCTGGAATTGAGCGGCACTCCGGCCAAGCATCAGGCGACGTTGACGGCGCGCGGAAAAGCGGCGTCACACCCTGCCGACGTTGCGGCGACGGCGAACGGCCATTGGGACGATTCGGCGGCGCGCTGGCAAGGGGCGCTGTCGCATTTTGAAGTGAAGCATCAACAACTGCCGATACGGTTGAAGGAACCGTTGCCGATTGTTGTGGAAGCCGCAACGGAGAGCGTCAAGGTGAACATCGGCGCAAGCGTGTTGGTTGCCAACGACAGCCGTGTGCGTTTGAAGAACGCAACATGGCAAGCGGGGCGCTGGCGCAGCGAAGGCGCGATTGAAAACGTCGATGTTGCGCAGTGGTTGAAACGGATGGGCAACAGTGATGCAGCAGCAACAGTGCGCGGCGATCTGGTGTTGTCCGGCGGCTGGTCGTTCTCGCAGGAGCGCGAAGCGTTGTCGGCGTTGCAGGGTTATTTTGACATTCATCGCGAGCGCGGCGACGCGCAGGTGCGAGTCACTTCGCGCGCCGTTTGGCAGCCGCTGCACTTGTCGCAACTCGGAATGCGGGCGGAAATCAAGAATGCGCAACTCACGCTCAAAGGCATCATGGAGAGCGAGCGTTACGGCAAAATCGAAGTCGATGGCGAAACGGCGTTGACGGCAACGGAAAAAGAAATGAATGATCGGCCATTCACTTTGCGCGTGCAGAGCGATGTGCCCGATTTGTCGAAATTTGCGACGCTGATCGGCGGCGACATTCAGTTGACCGGACGTCTTCATCTGGACGCGCAACACGCAGGAACGTTACGGCATCCCGTGTATCGCGGCGCGATGACCGGCGACGCGCTTTCACTGCAAGACAAAGGAACCGGCGTTGCGTTGAGCGAGGGCGAGATACGATTGGCGTTGAATGAACAAAACATCACCATCGAACGTTTCACCCTCAAAGGCGGGCGCGGCGAGATGGCGATGACCGGCGGCATCGACTTGCAAGAGGGAAAGCCGCGCGCCAAGCTGGCGATCAAGGCGGATCGTTTTCGCCTGATCCGGCGTCCCGACATGGTGTTAGTGGTAACCGGCAACGCCGATTTGGGTTACGACGAGCAAGGCGTTTCGCTGCTCGGCAATCTCAAAGCCGACTACGGTAGTATTCAATACCGCGACAGCGATGTGCCGGGATTGTCCGACGATGTGGTGGTCGTCGGCGAAGAGTCGCAAGAAGCGAGCGTCAATCTGGCGAATGTGCAATTCGATGTCGATCTCGGCAACAATTTCCGTTTTCGCGGTTACGGCATCGATACCAAACTGGCGGGAACATTGAAATTGCGCGCGCGTCCCAATCAGGCGTTGGCTGCGTTCGGCAATGTGCGTGCCGAAGAAGGCATTTATCGCGCTTACGGGCAGAAGCTCGAAATTCGACGCGGCATCATTTCGTTTCTGGGGCCGCTCGACAATCCGACGCTCGACATTCTGGCGATTCGAGAAGGTTCGTCGGTCGATGCCGGCGTCGCCGTCAAAGGAACGGCGACGCGCCCCAGCGTGGCGCTTTACTCGAATCCGTCGATGTCAACCAACGAAACGCTGTCGTGGCTGCTGTTTGATCACGGCACCGAAAACATGGACAAGGGCGACGCGGCGATTCTGTTTCACTTGTTGAACAACATGCTGGCGGGCGGCTCCGGCGAAACGCTGACCGATGAATTGTTCGGCGGCGTGATCGACGAAATCAACGTCGCCGCCGGGCAGATGGAAGACGGCACGACGACACAAATCATCACCGTCAGCAAGCGGCTCAACAAAAATCTTTCCATCGGCCTCGACAAAAGCCTCAACGGTTTGCAGGACGCCATCCGCTTGACGTGGCGGCTGTCAAAGAAATGGTCGATAATGACCCGCTTCGGCGTTGACGACAGCACGATAGGCGCGCGCTACTCGATCATGTTTTGATGTTTGCGCGGGTGGGCATCGGGAATCAAATGTAGGGGCGACCTGTGGTCGCCCGTTAGATCAGACATCAGGCGTAGAGGCGGGTTTCAAACCCGCCCTTCTCTCGTCCTTTGTAGGGGACGCCGCCCTCGACGTCCCGCAAGCTATGATTTTTATTGCCGTCATTCTGCGCGAAGCCGCAGAATCCAGAAAAGAGAGGCATGGATTCTGCGGCTCCGCTTCGCTTTGCGCAGAATGACGAAAGAGGCGGCAGAAGTGGCAGAACCATAGGGTGGGCAAAGGAGCGAAGCGACGTGCCGACCACGAACGGTGAATACATCTCGCGTTTTTCCACCCCGTGCGCCCTTACCAACGTTACGATCCTATTGCGTTCGATGCAGCAATAGCTGATGGGTTTCGCTTCGCTCTACCCATCTACGTTTACTCACAAAGCGAAGCGCACACATCCTGTACTTACTGCGCCGGCCGTTCCTTGCAAATCTGATCGGCGGTTTTCTGCGGCCAGATGATTTCATCGCGCCCATTTATCAGAACTTCAATGCCGCACACTTCATCTTTCGACACAACGATTTGGCTTTTTGTGTCGATATAACCTTCTTTCTCGCTTTCTCGAACGGGTGCCAAGCCATTGGCCGAAAAATTCCCCATCCATTCAAACGGAACTTCTACTTCCCCTTTGGTATTGATATAACTCCATTTTCCGCTTTCTTTGACTTGCGCAAAACCACGGGCGTCAAAATCCTCCGCCTCTTCAAATCTCGACGGAATCACCCGCTCACCCCGAGCATCGATGTAGCCGTATTTTTCGTTTTCCCTGATCCGTGCCAAGCCGTTGGCGGCAAATGTCCATTCATTGGAAACCCATAATATCGGATAGATGTGCGGATACTCAAACTTCGGCAGAATCACCATCTCGCCTTTGGCGTTGATATAGCCTATCTTCTCGTTTTCCATGATTGCCGCCAAACCGTTGTCGGCAAAGCTTCCGCCATCGTCAAACTTCAGCGGGATCGCCACCTCGCCTTGGGTGTTGATATAACCCACCTTCCCATTATCCATTACCGCTGCCAAGCCATTGGCGGCAAACGGCTTTATGTACTTAAATTTTGGCTGGATTTTCCACTCGCCCTTGGTATTGATATAACCCCATTTCTTGTTTTCTTTGGCCGCTGCCAAACCATTGGCGTCAAACGTCCATGCCTCTTCAAACTTCGGCGGAATCACCCATTCACCCTTGATGTTGATATAACCCCATTTTTCGTTTTCCCTTACCACCGCCAAGCCATTAGCGTCAAACCTCTCTGCCTTTTCAAACTTCGGCGGAACCACCCATTCCCCTTTGGCGTTGATGAAACCCGATCCCTTGTTTTCCCTGGCCTCTGCCAAACCGTTGGC
>JAITBX010000163.1 GCA_031283405.1 Burkholderiales bacterium
CATCCCCCAGTACTTCACGACGGTAGGTCGCGTCCCTCGCGGGACGCGTGGATTGAAACGCGAATAAAACGCAAACATTGACATTAACGCTAAAGTCGCGTCCCTCGCGGGACGCGTGGATTGAAACCGCCAGCTTTTCTTTGGCCTGCTCCGACGCTTGAAGTCGCGTCCCTCGCGGGACGCGTGGATTGAAACGCGCAGGCGCTTCGCTATATGTGGTCTGGTGAGAAGGTCGCGTCCCTCGCGGGACGCGTGGATTGAAACCAAAGTTATCCGGTCACGGGTTCCGATTTTGACTGGTCACGTCCCGTACACGAGGTGAGAAAACGCAAATCCCCAGCATCGGGCATCTCCTTTGAAAAGGAGCTTCCAATTTTACGTTCGTTTGACTTTATCTTTTTCACCTTCAATTCTTTCATAAATTGCACTACGCGGGATGCCTGTTGCCTGCGCGGCGACTTTGGCGGCGCGGGCGGGCGGCAACTCTTTGAGCAGCGCCGGCAGCCAGCGTTTCAGTGTTGCGTCTGATGCGGCGGCGTCGGTTGTGGTGTTGCGAGGTGTTGCGTCGGCGGAGGTGTCGATGATGAGGACGAGTTCGCCGCGTTCGGTGTCGGGATGCGCGTCGAGCCAATCAGCGGCGTCGGCAAGCGGGATGCGCTCGATGGTTTCAAAAGTTTTGGTCAGTTCGCGGGCGATGATGATTTCGCGCGGCGTTTGAAACGCTTGGATCAATTCGCCGAGGGTGCGACGGATGCGATGCGGCGCTTCGTAAAAAATCAGAGCGGCGTCGAGCGCGTTCAACGTTTCCAGTTGGGCGCGGCGCGCTTTCGTTGCGGTGGGTAAAAAGCCGGCGAAGTAGAAATGTTCGGCGTTCAATCCGGCGGCGGAGACGGCGGCGATCAAGGCGCACGCGCCGGGAATGGGAACGATCGGCAATGTTGCGGCGCGAACGGCGGCGACCAATCGCGCGCCGGGGTCGCTGACGGCGGGGGTGCCGGCGTCGCTGATAAGGGCGATGCTGTGATTTTGTTGCAGGAGCGCGATGATGGCGGCGATGCTTTTGCGTTCGTTGTGTTCGTGCAGCGCGCGAAGCGGCGCTTTGATGCCGTAGTGCGAAAGCAGTTTGGCGGAGACGCGGGTGTCTTCGACGAGGATGAGATCGGCGGTGCTCAGGATGTCGAGGGCGCGCAGGGTAATGTCGCGCAAGTTTCCCAGCGGGGTGGCCAGCACATATAATGTACCCTTTTCGGCGCGAAAGACGCGAGCGGGCGCGGCGGAGAAATGTGCTGATATTGCGGAATCAGAGACAGAATCGTGGGACATAGCAGAACTTTGGGCGACGGCAGACAATGGGCGCGGATGAATGCGTGGATAACAAGCGCCATTCTAGCGCTGTTCTTTGCGTTGTTATTCATATTATTTGCGGCGTTGTTTGCAACGTCGTCGAGCGCGCAGACGCCATCATCTTCCGGCGGCTCGGAATGGACAACGCCGCAGCCTTCGGTGCAGGAGCGGCTCGAAGCGGTGGAGGAATTGCGCGGCGGCAAGGGGAGGAGCAGCGCTTCGCCTGTGAGGCCATCGCCCGCGCTGAAATCTTCGTCCAAAGAGCCATCGAAAGCATCGGGAAATCTATCCGCGAAGCCGCCTTCGGTGGCGCTCATTTTGCCGAGCAAGTCGTCGGCTTACAGCGGCGCGGCGCAAGCGGTGAGGGAAGGTTTCATGGCGGCTGCCGAAGCGGCGCAGGCTAAAGATTCGTGTTTGGTGATCGAGTACAGCGACGGCGAAGTGGTTTCGGCTTTTCAGCAGGCGGCGGATGCAGGCGCGCCGGTGATGGTGGGGCCGCTGGTGCGCGATGATTTACAAAAGTTGTTGGCGACGCCGCCATTGGCGTTGACGATTACGCTGACGCAACCGGAAGACGAGGATGTAAAGCTGCCGCCCAATTTTTTTCCGCTGACGCTGACGGTGGAGAGTGACGCGCGTTTTTTGGCGCGTGAAATTTTTACCGAAGGGCGCGAAGGCAAGCCGGTGGTGTTGAGCAATGAAACGCCGCTGATGAAACGTTTTGCCGATGCGTTCATCGACGAGTGGTTGCGTTTGGGAGATGCGCCGCCGGAGCGTGTGCGTTTTTCGGTGGCGGAAGTGGCGACGTTAAAAACGCGATTGGAAGCGTTGTCGCCGTCGGCGATGTTGCTGGCGGTCGAGGGCAACGATGCGGCGTTGGCGCGCGCGCAAACGAAATCCTGGCCGACTTACGCCAGCGGTCACATTTATCAGCGGCAAGAGGAGTTTGAAGCGGCAGCGTTCGAGGGCTTGCAGATCGTCGAAATCTCGTGGCTGGTGACGCCGCAGGCGACGCGGTTCAAGGCATTGCCGCCGTTGCCGTCGGCGCCAGCCATCGCGCGTTTGTATGCGTTGGGCTACGATGCTTTTCAGGCGGCAGAGGCTTTTGTCGATGGGCCGCCGTTGACGCTGTCGCTCGAAGGCGCAACCGGCGCGATTCGCTACGGACGCAAGGAAGGCTTGGTGCGCATCGGCCAGTTGGCGGTGTTTGAGAATGGCCGCTTGCAGTTGATGGAGACGAAACCGGCGGAGACGAAACGGTCAGAGCAGAAATCGACAGAAGCGAAGCCGGCAGAAGCGAAGTCGGCAGAAGCGAAGTCGGCAGAGACGCGCCATGACTGAAAAAACGCGAACGCGCGCGCTTGCCGGTCAGGAGCGAGGTCGCGAAGCGGAAACGCTGGCGGCGAATTTTTTGACGCGGCAAGGATTGGTTGTGGTGGCGCGCAACGTGAGAAACCGTTACGGAGAGATCGACATCATTGCGCGTGACGGTGAAACGCTGGTGTTTGTCGAGGTCAGGTTGCGCGGTTCCGCTGCTTTCGGCGGCGCTGTCGCCAGTATCTCCGCGCAGAAGCAGCAGCGGTTGTGGCGGGCGGCGCAGTGCTATCTGGCGGAGTTGGGGAAAGAACCGCCGTGCCGCTTCGATGCGGTGCTTCTGGACACGCTCGATGCCGGCCAGTTGCATTGGCAGCGTGACATTTTGGGCGCTTCGCGTTAGCCTACGCACTTTGAAGCATATTTTTGAAGAATGAATTTCGAACAACGCATCATTGACCATTTTCTGGACAGCGCTCGCTTGAAACAGGACGCGGCGGCGTTATTGGCGCCGGAGATTGCGCGCGCCGCGCAGCTGATGACGGAGTGTCTGCTGGCTGACGGTAAAATTCTGGCTTGCGGCAACGGCGGCTCGGCTGCCGATGCGCAACATTTTGCGGCTGAATTGGTGGGGCGTTTCGAGCGCGAGCGACCGGAGTTGCGAGCCATTGCGTTGACGACCGACACCTCGATTCTGACGGCGGTTGGCAACGATTACGCTTTCGACGCCATTTTTGAAAAACAAGTGCGCGCGCTCGGCATTCGCGGCGATGTGTTGCTGGCGCTGTCAACATCCGGCAATTCCGACAACGTGATTCGCGCGATTGCGGCGGCGCAGGAACGCGAGATGCGCGTCGTGGCGTTGACCGGAAAAGGAGGCGGCGCGATCGGCGGGATGTTGGCGGACGATGTGCATTTGTGTGTGCCGCATGCGCGCACCGCCAGGATTCAGGAAGTGCATTTGCTCATACTGCATTGCTTGTGCGATGCGATCGATGTTCATTTACTTGGAGAAGAAGGATGATGAAAAAAAATTCACAACTGCGGCAGTGCGTCGTATCGTTGGCGGCGACAGTGATGTTGGCCTCGGCGATGGTTTCGATGTCGGGTTGCGCGCCGATATTGGTGGGCGCAGCGGCGACGACCGGCGTGGTGGTGGCGACCGATCGGAGAACGACAGGCTCTCAGCTCGACGACGCAACCATGAGTACGTCGATCATGTTCAAGATCAACGAGAAATACGGCGACAAGGTGCACGTCAGCGTGGCAAGCTACAACGGAATCATTTTGTTGACCGGCGAAGTGCCCGATCAGGCAACGTCGGAAGGCGCGGCCAAAATTGCCGAGAAGGAAGATCGCGTGCGCGCGGTTCAGAACGAGTTGTTAGTCGGGCCGTTGACGGATTTGTCGTCACGCGCCAACGACAGTTATATCACGTCGAAAGTGAAAACGCGCTTCGTTGACAGCGATTTTTCGCCGACGCACATCAAGGTGGTGACGGAGCGCGGCATCGTTTATCTGCTGGGTATCGTCAAGAAAGAGGAAGGCGATCAGGCGGTTGAAATCGCGCGCAAAACGAGCGGCGTGAAGCGCGTCATTCGTATTTTTGAATACTCCGAAAATCCGTGATGGATTTGCCGGCGCCGCTTTATCCGGCTAAGATGGTCAAGCCTGATGCCGATGATGCGGAAGTAGCATCGCGCATCGCGCAACGCATGGCGCAGTTGCCGCGACCGCTGGTGTTGACCAACGGCGTGTTCGATGTGTTGCATCGCGGCCATGTGACGTATCTGGAGCAGGCGCGGCAACTGGGCGCGGCGCTGGTGGTCGCGGTCAACAGCGACGCTTCGGTGCGCCGCTTGAACAAAGGCAGCGATCGGCCGCTCAATACATTGGAAGATCGGATGGCGGTGTTGGCGGCGCTGGCGTGTGTCGATCTCGTCGTGCCGTTCGACGACGACACGCCGCGCTCGCTGATCGTTCAGACAATGCCGGATGTGCTGGTCAAAGGCGGCGACTATTCGGCGGACACGACGGCAGGCGCTGCCGAAGTTATCGCGCACGGCGGGCGTTTCGTTGCCGTTCCTTTTCAGTTTCAACGATCGACGACGGCATTGGTCGAACGCATCCGCGCGAACGCTTCGTCGGATAATGTTTCGGCGTTTGAGATGCGCGCATTTGAAATGCCTGTTGATCGTGAACTCGACGCTTGCGGTTTGAAATGCCCGTTGCCGATTCTTCGCGCCAAGAGAGCGTTGAACGAGATGGCGTCGGGGCAAAAGTTGCGCATTCTGGCTACCGATTCCGGCAGCGTCGGCGACTTTCAATCGTTTGCAAAACAAAGCGGCAATGCGTTGCTGGCGCAGAGCGAAAAAGAAAACAGCGTTTTCGGATTCGTATTGCAACGAAAATGATGGCAGACAAAGAAAGACCCCGGCACCAAGGGGAGTGATCCGGGGTCTAAGTCCGCGCCCGTATTTCTGGGAACGGACACCCGCTTAGGGAGGAAAGCGGGAGACGTTGCCGTCTGTCCATATGATAAGATTCTTTTGGGAAAGTTTCTTGAAAACTTGATTATTTTACGCGGGGTTACATCGTCATTTGCCAACGGAAGCGCCGGAGATTAGCATTTGTCTTTGTGCCTTTTTTCGTTGGAGTCGCCATGAGCTTCGCTTTTACCGGAAAATTTCCGGCTCGCCGTCCTCGCCGTTTGCGCCGCGATGCCTTTTCGCGGAATCTTGTGCGTGAGTACTCGCTAACCCATAGTGACTTTATTTATCCCGTATTCGTGCTGGCGGGTGAGCGGCGCGAAGAGGAGGTGCCGTCGTTGCCGGGGGTGTCGCGCAAAAGCATCGACTTGCTTTTGAAGGAGGCCGAGCGTTGTGTGCGGTTGGGCGTGCCGGTGATGGCGCTGTTTCCGGTGATCGATGCCAAGCTCAAAGACGAGACTGCCCGCGAAGCCTGGAATCCGGACGGTTTGGTGCCGGCGACGGTGCGACGCCTCAAAAAGGAATTTCCGACGCTGGGGGTGATGACCGATGTGGCGCTCGATCCGTACACCAGCCACGGTCAGGACGGTTTGCTCGACGCCACCGGCTATGTGATGAACGACGAGACGGTCGAGGTGCTGATCAAACAGGCGCTGTGCCATGCCGAAGCCGGCGTTGACATCGTGGCGCCGTCCGACATGATGGATGGCCGGATCGGCGCGATTCGCAACGCGCTCAATGCAAAAAAGCAGATTCACACGCGGATCATGGCGTATTCGGCCAAATACGCGTCGAGTTTTTACGGGCCGTTCCGCGATGCGGTCGGCTCTGCCGGCAATCTCGGCGGCGGCAACAAATACACCTATCAGATGGATCCGGGCAACAGCGATGAAGCGTTGTGGGAAGTCTATGCGGATTTGAAAGAGGGTGCCGACATGGTGATGGTCAAGCCGGG
>JAITBX010000165.1 GCA_031283405.1 Burkholderiales bacterium
TGCACTTCGAGCTTGCCTTCGAGCAGCCACGGATGCTGTGCCAGCATAGGCCGTCCGTGCACGCGAATGCCCAGCGGCGAATACGGCGTCGGTTCGACTTGCCAACCTTCGTCGCGCAACAACGCCAACGCTTCGTCGCGCGTTGTTTTCATCACGTTGACGCGCAGATCAAACGGCGCCGGCTGCGTCCACGCCTGCGTCAACTGCACTACTGTGGCGGCATCGTAATCATGATTCAAACGCGCCCACAGTTCATCGGGCACATCGGCGTTGTCGATGTCGGAGAGCAACGCTTCCGAAGTTTTCCAATGCGCCGCAAATTCCTGCAGCCATTCACAGTCGGCGGCATCGGCCAACTTCGCGGCGTCCTTCGCCGCATAATCAAATTCACGCGCCAGCACCGCCAACGCCAATCGCTTCGGCTTCGTCGTTTGCGTCAACGCTTTCAACGAGCGGCGACGGCGCAAATAAGCAAACACGCCTTCGGCGACGAAAGCGCGGTCGCGCTGACCGAGCGACGGATTCTCACGAAAGAAGCGGCGCAACACGCCGTCCGCCGGATACGTCAGCGTATCGGCGCGGCGAATAGCTTCCGCCAACGCTTGCACATGGTAAGGCTTGGCGCCGCCCGCTTGCGCGAGCGGAGAAGAAGCGAAAGTTGTTCGTGTTATGTTCACGCTATGTTGAAAAAAATGTGGAGTGTTTGGGTTTCAAGTCCGAACATTCCTACGCTGCCTGCCCCCCCCCTAACCCTCCCCCAGAGGGGGGGGGAATGTGCTCCTTCCCCCTCTGGGGGAAGGCTGGGATGGGGGGCGGTGGAGGTGAAGAATGGAATCATGAGTCGCGCCTCGGAAGTGTCAACGGTTCACTCAACACCACTCTACCCCTGCGAATGCTGACAAGGGTTTTGGCAAAAGAGGGGCGGCGGGGCGGCGGCGGGGCGCAGCGTCACGGTGCAGCCGTCAACACGCAAACGATCGGCGCAAAACCAGCGCACGGCATCTTCGAGCAAATGGTGTTCGGCATCGAGTACCCGCGCCGCCAAGGTTGCTTCATCATCGTCAGGCAATACCGGCACGGCGCTTTGCCCGATGATAGGGCCGACATCGACCTCCGGCGTGACGAAGTGAACGGTGCAACCGTGCCATTTCACGCCGTCGGCCAAGGCGCGCTTGTGCGTGTGCAGCCCCGGGTACGACGGCAACAGCGCCGGATGAATGTTGATCATGCAACCAGCGAAACGCTGCACGATCGCCGCGCCCAAGACGCGCATGAAACCGGCGAGCACGATGAGGTCGGGCGCATCTGCGGCAATCGCGTCGCCGAGCGCCGCATCGAAAGCATCGCGGGTCGGATACGCTTTGACATCGATCACCGTCGTGGGAATGCCGCGCTTTTCGGCGTGTTGCAAACCCACCGCGTCGGCGCGTTGACTCAGCACTCGCACCATGCGCCCTTGAATACGACCAGCGTCGATGGCGTCGAGCAGCGCCGCCAGATTGGAACCGCGACCGGAAATCAAAACGCTGATTTTTTTGACGGCATTCATGGTGTTATCGCCACCGCCGGACATCCATTATCGCACTTCACCACATCGCCGATTTTCGTCACGGTTTCTCCATGCGCGCGCAACAAGGCGATGGCTTCTTCCGCTCGTTCAGAAGCAACGATCACGACCATGCCGATGCCGCAGTTGAACACGCGGTGCATTTCTTCTTCGGCAACGCCGCCGTGCCGTTGCAGCCAATCGAAGACCGGCAGCCGTTGCCATGCGCGTTTGTTCAAATGCACGCCCAGCCTTTTCGGCAGCACGCGCGGAATGTTTTCGGTCAGCCCGCCGCCGGTGATGTGCGCCATGCCCTTGACCGGTAACGCTTTCATCAGCGTCAGCAAGGGCTTGACGTAAATTCGCGTCGGCGCCATCAGCGTGTCGGCCAACGTTTTATCGCCGCAACCCTCCGTCGCAAGATCGACGCCGCTGCGCGCGACGATTTTGCGGATCAGCGAATAACCGTTCGAATGCGGGCCGCTTGACGCGAGTCCGAGTATCGCGTCGCCCTGTCTGATCGTGCTGCCGTCGATGATGGCGTTGCGCTCGACGACGCCGACCGCGAAACCGGCCAAATCGTATTCGCCTTCGACGTACATGCCCGGCATCTCCGCCGTTTCGCCGCCGACTAACGCGCAACCGGCGCTCTCGCAACCGGCGGCGATGCCTTGCACAACGCGCGCGGCGCGTTCGACATCGAGTTTGCCGCACGAAAAATAATCGAGGAAGAACAGCGGCTCGGCACCCTGCACCAGAATGTCGTTGACGCTCATCGCCACTAGGTCGATGCCGATCGTGTCGTGACGATCGAGTTCAAACGCCAGTTTCAGTTTGGTACCGACACCGTCGGTGCCGGCCACCAGCACCGGCTCGCGATAACGCCCTCCCAAACCGATCAACGCGCCGAAGCCGCCGATGCCGTTCAGCACTTCCGGCCTCATCGTCCGGCGTGCCAGCGGTTTGATACGATCAACCAGCGCATCGCCGGCATCGATATCGACGCCGGCATCGCGGTAAGTCAACGGGGTGGGGGAAAACTCCTCCGGAGAAGCGGTCATGGTACCCTCACAGAAGGCGAGGATGAAGTAAAGTAACATCCCCAGCCAAGATAAAGTTAAACTCTCAGCTGGATTTTAACGGAAAACGCCTTTTTATGAGCGACTCTCTGCCACCGCCCTCTTCGCCGCCTGCGCCAGCGCCTGTTGTGTCTGATGCGCCTGTGTCTGCTCCCGTCGCTACATCGACGCCTGTTGCTGCGACACCCGCTACGACGCCCGTTACAATCCCCGTCGCACCCCTGTCGTGGCGTCATTATGCTTGGGTGATCGGCGCGGTTGTCGTATTCGTTCTGCTGCTGGAGGGGCTGGGGCCGATTCTGACGCCGTTCTTCGCCGGCGCGATCCTTTCCTATCTCGGCTCGCCGGTGGTCGCGTGGCTGGCGAAAAAAGGCGTGTCGCGCACGCTGGGAACGCTCATCGTCATCGCTTTGTTAGCTGCGGCCATCGCCGTCCTGTTGCTCGTGTTGATTCCGTTGATTCACTCGGAAGCCTCGCTGATCGCCAAACGCGTGCCCGAACTTTTCGACCGCTTCTCGACGACGCTGCTGCCGAAAATCGAATCGTGGCTCGGCATTTCGCTGTCGCTCGACATGAGCGCGCTGCGCACTTTGCTCATCGACAACCTCGACAGCGCGCAAGCGGTATCGCTGCGCGTTCTGGCGGGCGTCAAAACCGGCGGCCAGGCGCTGATGTCGATAGTCATCAACATCGTTTTGATTCCCGTCGTGATGTTTTATCTTCTGCGCGACTGGAATCTTTTTTTGCGCAGCATCGACGATCTGGTGCCGCGCCGCTGGCACGGCAAAGCCGCCGAAATCGTCAATCAGATCGACGCTGTGCTCGCCGAATTCATTCACGGCCAATTTCTGGTGATGCTGGTGCTGGGTGTTTATTACGTGGTTGCGCTGTGGCTCGTCGGTCTTGAATTCGCGTTGCCGATCGGCATCCTGACCGGCTTGCTGGTGTTCATTCCCTACGTCGGCTACGGCATCGGGTTGACGCTGGCCGTCACGGCGGCGGCGCTGCAATGGAGCGGCTGGCCGCCGTTTCTTGCCGTGCTGGCGGTTTACGGCATCGGCCAATTGCTCGAAAACTATGTGCTCGTGCCTTACCTCGTCGGCGACCGCATCGGTCTGCATCCGCTCACCGTGATCTTCGTGTTGCTGGCGTTCGGACAACTGTTCGGCTTCGTCGGCGTGCTACTGGCGCTGCCGGTGTCGGCGGCGATGCTCATCGCGCTGCGTCACCTGCGCGCCGCGTACAAAGAAAGTCCGCTGTATCAGGAAAAAATTTAACGTACCATGCAACAACTGATTTTCGATTTATTCCCGGCTTCGCCGCCGTCGTTCGACAACTTCGTCGCCGGTCGCAACGAAGAAGCGCTTGCCGCCGTGCGCGATTTCGTTAAAGGTTTCGTTGATAGTGTTCCGGTCAGCGCGACCAGTCTCTACCTCTGGGGCGCGAACGGCGCCGGCAAAACCCATCTGCTGCAAGCGGCGCGCGCGCAAGCGCTCTCGCTCGGCTTCGCAGTGCACACGCTCGCCAACAACCGTCCTTTCCCGCCGCTGTCGGTATGGACGATGTCGCCAGCGCTGTGGATCGTCGATGATGTCGATTGCGCCAACGAAGAACTGCAAGGCTATCTCTTCACGGTGTACAACGCGCTAAAAGCTAACGGCGGCGGACTCATCGCTACCGCCCCGGTTCCTCCGGCGCAGTTGACGCTGCGCGAAGACCTGCGCACACGCCTGGGCTGGGGCGGCATCTATGAAATCACGACCCTGCGCGACGACGACAAACTGCAAGCGCTGATCGCCTACGCCAACGCACGCGGCTTGCGCCTGCCCGCCGACATCGTCGCGTATCTTCTCAAACACAGCCGCCGCGACATGCGCTCGCTGGTCGCCGTGCTCGATGCGCTCGATCGCTATTCGCTGTCGTTGAAGCGCCC
>JAITBX010000182.1 GCA_031283405.1 Burkholderiales bacterium
GATCAGGGATCAGGGATCAGAAAACCCTCTCCCCTTGTGGGGGAGGGTGGCCGAAGGTCGGGTGAGGGGTGTAGATGTAGGGGCGATCTGTGGTTGCCCGCAAATCAATACAATGGGCAAGGAATCGCAGGGGACGCCGCCCACGGCGTCCCGCCCTTAGCCCACACACGCGGATGGCGCGGCGAATCCCGGCCTGTGCGCTTCTGCTTGGATGAGTCAATTCAATTACGAAAAAGATAGCTGGCGGCGCTTGTTAAAACGCGAGGTTAGGCAGCAAATTGACCGAGGTTGCGCTCTATGTAGTCGAGGATCATTTTTTCAATGTCCTCAGGGTCATCGTAGAAGGCGCTGTCCAGATCGTCCCAGAGCCGCTCTTCTCCGTTGCGTGTGATTTTGGTGATGTGATCAATTCTGTCGCGCATCGACAGAGAGCGCGGTTTTCCAAATCGTTCCAACGCTTGCTTTGCAAGACGCAGGTTCTCTACTGAGTTCATCGCCTCAAGCGCCGGCACCAGATCGTAGGCAAGCTCTCCGCTGCTGTTGTCAAAAAACTGCTCAAAGCCGCCGTTGTTGACTTCCCGAAACATCGCCTGCACGGTGGCCACATGACGCTCGGCTTGCGAAAAAGATTCCAGACTCCGTTGTTGCTCTTTGTTCAGGAGGATGAAGCCGATGTTTGCGTCGAGTTCCCGATCAGGCACCTTGCCCCGGTGCTTGAGCACTTGGGCGACCGTGACGCCAAACTTCACGAACTCGTTGTTGAGCGCATCAAAGGGCGGAGTGGGGGTCGGATCCACATAGGGCGCGCCGCAAGCTGGGCAGGTGTTGCGCATCTCGCGCCGTTGCAAGAGCCATGTCTTGATCGCCGAGCGCGCCATGCGAACTACGTGTTGGCAACTATCGCAGCGCAGATCAACGTCGGTTTCGCCGACGCGCTTGATACTGTATTGGACATAAGGCATACCGTTTCCTCAAGTAAACGTAGAGAGGATAAGGAAGAAGGGAGTCATCCGCCATGTACCCTTCAATACAAAAATATTGAGTAACAATGTACTGGCTCGAAATATATCACGCATTAACATCACAGGCAGGTGAAACGATTACGCTTTCGTGAAACATCGACCCGTTGGGGTTCGCTTCGCTCACCCACAACCTATTTCGTACTGATCTCTGAACCAAGCAACGCCCCTAATATCGCGCGATCCAGGGCGCGGCGAGCTGTTTTGCTGCGCTGTTGTCGGGCGGTTGGGGTATTGATGTGCAGCAAGGCTTCGCTGTCGCCGTCGTCGGCGCGCAGCACGACATTTTCGGCAGCGCCTCGGCTTGACGCAGCGGCAGAGACGTTTTCGGAAACTGCGTGATAACGAATGCCGTCATCGATCAATCGCAACTCCACGGCTTTAGAATCTTCGGCGACCAAATCGAGGCGAATGTCTTGATGCTCGCCGCCCCAGCCTTCGGCAAGCGCGCCGTAGAGCTTCGGCGAAAAAGCGGCAAGGCGATCCATCCAGACGAGCGCTTGCTGCCGTTTAGCGCGCAGTAGCGAAGCGTGGACGCCGTTGACCAATGTGCCGAATAACGATTGATGTTCAAAGAGCGCGGCTTCGATTTCATCGTTGCCGGGAAGCGCGCTGTTTTCCGGCAGCAGCAGTTGACGGGCGGCTTTGCGTTTGGCGTCGAGCCAGTCGGTGAAGCCGTGTTCGAGGATCAGCACGGCGGTCGCTTGGGCGATTCGGGTACGTTGTTGTTGCATTCGGTTTTCTTGCCGAGTTTCTTGTTTTTGGCGGTGATGGCGCGTTTCGCTCATGGCTTCATGGACAAGGGAGACAAGGCAGGCCTTTTCTCTACTAAAAGATGCGTTCGAGCGAACGGCTGTTTTCCAGCTTCGGTGTTGTTTCTTCCGGTTGAAATTCGTTGTAAAACCATTCGGTTGCGGGATTTTTGTCGCTGCGCTGTCCTGTCTCCGGATCGATGTGAATGGAGACGACATGCGGCGGCTGGGCGAGCGGCGTTTCCGGCACGCCTTTGAGCGCGGTTTGCATGAACGAAATCCAGATCGGCAATGCGGCGACTGAACCGGTTTCGCGATTGCCCAGGGATTTGGGTTGATCGAATCCGATCCAAGCGACGCCGACCAGATTGGCGTTGAAGCCGCAAAACCAGGCGTCAACGGAATCGTTGGTGGTGCCGGTTTTGCCGGCGAGATCGTGGCGCTTCAGCACCATCGCTCGAATGGCGGTACCGTGAGCGACGACATCACGCAGCATCGAGGTCATAATGAAAGCGTTGCGCGGATCGATGACTTCTTGCCGGCTTTTGTCTTCCGACAGATTGGGGCGGGTGTAGAGCGTGTTGCCGCGAGCGTCGGTGATGTGGTCGATGAAGTTGGAGTCGATACGAAAACCGCCGTTGGCAAAAACGGAGTAGGCAGTCGCCATTTGCATCGGCGTGACCGAGCCGGCGCCCAGCGCCATCGTCAGATAGGGAGGGTGCAGCTTGGCTTGAAAGCCGAACTTGGTGATGTAGTCCTGAGCGTATTGCGGGGTGATCGCTTGCAAGACGCGAACGGTGACCAGATTCTTGGATTTTGCCAGCGCTGTGCGCAGCGGCATCGGGCCTTCGTACTCGCCGCCGTAATTTTTCGGCTCCCAAGCCTGACCGCCGGCTTCTTCGGCGGGGACGAAGAAGGGGCCGTCGTTGACCACGGTGGCCGGTGAAAAACCTTTCTCCAGCGCTGCCGAGTAGATGAACGGTTTGAACGAGGAGCCTGGCTGGCGCAGAGCCTGAGTGGCGTGGTTGAACTGGTTGCGCTCGAAATCAAAGCCGCCGACCAGCGCCAGCACCGAACCATCTTGCGGTTGCAGCGCGATGAACGAAGATTCGACTTGCGGCAATTGGCTGATCGCCCACTGGTCTTTTTCCTGAACGACGCGGATGACCGCGCCGCGCCGCAATCGGATGCTGGCCGGCGCTTTCGGCGGCAACGCAGATCGGGCAAAACGCAAACCGGCGTCGGTAATGGAGGCAACGGCGCCGTTGGAAATCAATACGCGCACTTGCTCGGCGCCGGCGTCGAGAACGATGGCGGCGAGCAGGTTGTCGTGATCGGTGAGATTCTGGAACGCTTGATCGACGAGGGCAGGGTCGTTTTCATCGAGAGGATCGGGCAGATTGACGTAGCTTTCCGGGCCGCGGTAGCCGTGACGGCGGTCGTAGTCCAGCACCCCTTGCCGGACGGATTGGTAAGCGGCGGTTTGCATTTCGGCGGAGATCGTCGTCCAGACAGTCAGCCCGCTGGTGTAGGCCTCTTTGCCATAGACATCGAAAGCTTTCTGGCGCGCCATTTCGGCAATATATTCGGCGTGCAGCCCCGAACGCTCTTTGGAACTTATCGAATGCAGGCGAACGTCCAGCGGCTCTTTCTGGGCGGCGTTGTAAGCGACGTCGTCCAGGTACCTCAATTCGCGCATCCGGCGAAGCACATAACCCTGCCGCCATTTGGCGAGTTGCGGATTGACCAGCGGGTTGTATTTGGAGGGCGCCGCCGGCAGCCCTGCCAGCATCGCGGCTTCCGCCGGCGTGATGTCGACCAGATTTTTGCCGAAGTAGATTTGGGAGGCGGCGGCGAAGCCGTAGGCGCGCTGCCCCAGAAAAATCTGGTTGATATACAGTTCGAGAATCTGGTCTTTCGACAGGTTGGCCTCGATTTTCCACGCCAGCAGGGCTTCTCGTATTTTTCGCGTCAGCGTTTTTTCCCGCGTCAGGAAAAAATTGCGGGCGACCTGCATGGTGATGGTGCCGCCACCTTGAAGTTTGTCTGAGGTCAGATTGGCGAGGACGGCACGCAGGATGGAAACATAGTCCACTCCGCCATGCGAGTAGAAACGCTCGTCCTCGGCGGCCAAAATAGCATTTTTGAGAACTTGCGGAACATCGGCGATATGAACGACGGAGCGCCGTTCCTCGCCAAATTCCCCCAGCAGAACGCCTTCTTTGGAGACGACCCGCAGCGGGATTTTGGGCTGATAGTCGGTCAACACGTCCAGATCGGGTAGCGTCGGATAAAGCAGGGCGATCACGAAGCCGCCCAGCAGAGCCGCCACCAGGGCAAGTCCCAGAATGACGGAAGAAAGGTAGAGAAACCAGCGGGTTATCACGTTTAAATAATGCCTGTCAGGAAAAATACTTGATTATTGTGTGTGGGTATTTTGTTGCCGGCCTTACAACACTTTGTAAAAAAACTCAGGATACCTCATTGTATTCAGGGCTTACGCGCACATTTTAATGTAAATTGATAAAAAACACCCATCCGTTTTGAATTATGCTAACCGATAAACTTTCCTCTTTGTTCGGTGGTCGACCATCGACGCTGGTCGGAGTTGACGTTGCGACAACCTCAATCAAGCTGGTTGAGTTGTCGGGTCGCAACGGAAAATTCCAACTGGAGCGTTATGCGATCGAGAGCCTGCCAAAGGATTTCGTTCAAGATGGCAATATTACCAATATTGACCAGGTTGGCGCTATCCTCAAGCGCGGATTGAAACGGCTGGGGAGCGGCACCAGAGCCGTGGCGCTGGCTTTGCCGTCGGCAGTGGCGATCACCAAGAGAATCACCGTGCCGGCCGACCAGAAGGAAGAAGACTTGGAATTGACGGTCGAAGCGGAAGCCAACCAGTCGATCCCCTTCCCGTTGGACGAAGTGAATCTGGATTACTGGGTCGTGGGTTCGGCGCCGAATATGCCTGGCGAAGTCGAAGTGCTGATCGCGGCAGCGCGCAAGGAAAAAGTCGATGATATCGTGGCGTTGGCCGACTCTGCCGGCGCCAAGGCGCATGTGGTGGATATCGAGTCGCTGGCGATGCAGAATGCCTTTGCGGCGATGTCGTCCTCTCTGCCGGGAAAAGCGCGCGGTCAGAACGTGGGGTTGTTCGATCTGGGTTCGCAAAATACCCATTTTTACGTTTTCCACAACAAAGAACTGTTGTTTTCAAGAGAACTGGATTTCGGCGGCAATCAGTTGACGATCGAAATTCAGCGGGCGTTCGGACTACCGCAGTCGGAAGCCGAAGCGGCCAAAAAGAGCGGCGGATTGCCGGACAGCTACAAGAAAGATGTGTTGCAGCCGTTTATCGAGAACCTCGCGATGGAAATCGCTCGCGCCCTGCAATTTTTCAGCACCACGACGACGTACGGACAAATCCAGCAGATCGTTCTGGCGGGAGGATGTTCGTTGATTTCGGGGCTTGAAAAAGCGGTGTCGAAACAAACCGGGGTGAAGGTAACGACCGCCAACCCGTTTGCGTTAATGAAAGTTGCCGGGCGCGTGCGCGCACAGCAACTGTCCCAGGATGCGCCGTTGTTGTTGACGGCCTGTGGTCTCGCTTTGCGGAGTTTCGAATGAGTCGGCCGCGTATCAACCTTCTTCCGTACCGCCAGGAAAAGCGCGCGCGAAAACAGCGCGAGTTTGGCTTCATGGCGGTGATATCGCTCATCGTGGGTTTGGCGATCGTGTTTGCGGCCTGGAAATGGCTCGACGGCATGATCGAAACCCAGAAGAGCCGCAATCAACTTCTTCAAACCGAGATTACCAAGCTGGACAAGCAAATCAAGGAAATCGACAAGCTGCGGGAAGACATCCGACTGGCAGTCGAACGCAAGAAGACGATTGAGACCTTACAGGCCAACCGCAGTCAAGCGGTTCATTTGCTGGATCAGATGGTGCGCCAGTTGCCGGAAGGCTTGTACCTTCAATCGCTGAAACAAAAAGGCAATACGGTGACTGCGGTCGGTTATGCGCAATCCAATGCTCACGTGTCGGCGCTCATGCGCAACATTGAAGCCTCCCAGTGGCTGGCCAACCCGAAGCTCGTGGAAATCAAGCTGGTGGAAATCAAGGAAGATCAAAAGACCCCCACCAAAGGCGTGGCCGTCAAGCGTGGAACGACGGTCAGCCAGTTCACGCTCAATTTTGATGTCAAGGCGGCAACGGTCGAGGTGAAAAAGCCGGCAGGACAACAAAGCGGAGGGGCGAGATGAATCTCACGTTAGGATCGTTGAATTTACAGGACGCCGGGAGCTGGTCTTCTGGGCAAAAAGCCGCCGTATGTTTTGGTATTGGTTTCATCGTTGTCATCATTGGAGGCATCTACCTCTACGGAAGCGGGATGTATGAAGAGCTTGAAAAAGGAAAGCGGGAAGAGGTTCGCTTGAAAGCAGACTATACCGAGCGAAAGATAAAAACCATCAACCACGATCTCTACCGGGAGCAGCTTGAGCAAATTCAGCGCGAGTTTGGCGCGCTGGTGAAGAAGTTGCCGGGACGTTCCGAGATCGATGCCTTGCTGGTCGATGTCAATCAGGCCGGAATCGCGCGTGGCTTGCAGTTCGAGTTGTTCAAGCCGGCGCAACAGGAAAAGAAATCGGGGTTTTACGCCGAAATCCCCATCAACATCAAGCTGACCGGCGATTATCACGGAATGGGCGGGTTGGTCAGTGATGTGGCGGCCTTGCCGCGGGTGGTGACGGTCGGCGATATCGGCATCTCCAAGAACAAGGACGGTATTTTGGTGATGGAAGCGGTGGCCAAGACTTTCCGTTATCTCGATGAAAAGGAACTGGCCGAGCAACAGGCGCAAGCGCAGGCGCAGAAGCCGGGCGCGCCGCAAGGAGCGCGGAAATGAGGAAGAATACTTTCATTTTGGCGATTTTGTGTTGCTTGTCCTTTTTTGTGGCAGGTTGTGGCGAGCAGCACGGAGATTTGCGGGCGTGGATGAGCGAGCAGGGGAAAGGCCAGCGCGGCAAGATTGAGCCGATTCCGGAGGTTCAGGAATACGAGCCGTTCACCTACAACGCCTACGATATACAAGACCCGTTTTTCCCGCGGAAAATCGATCAGAGCGGTGATAAAAAAGGCGGCCCCGGTGTTCGTCCGCCGGAACCGCTGGAAGCATATCCGCTGGACGGATTGAAGATGGTAGGAACGCTTTCGCGCGACAAGGTGACGTATGCTCTCATTCAAGCGCCTGGCAAGGACGTTTATCAGGTCAAAGTCGGCAATTATATGGGTCAGGATTACGGCAGAATTATTTCAATTACGGAAACGGAAATCCAACTCAAAGAGTTGGTTCAGGATGGCACGGGCGACTGGACGGATCGGTCGAACACAGTGCATTTAGTGGAATCTGATAAAAAGTGATGAGGATGGATATGGCAACGACACTCCAAGGCATTCAACCCGGAAAGGGAGTGACTCCCCGCCGGTTATGGGCGACGGGCTTGGCGATGGGCTTGGCATTGCTGGCGGCGATGATTCTTTCGATGCCGGTTCATGCGCAAACCAACCGTCTCGAAAACGTCGCGGTTTCCAAGGGCAGCTTGGGGCAGACGATCGTCCGCTTTTCGTTGACGGTGCCGATTTCGCAGGCGCCGGCCGGTTTTGCGATTGCCAACCCGGCACGGGTAGCGCTGGATTTTCCCGATGTGGCCAACGGGCTGGGCGGAACCAAGCAATCCGTTGACGATGACGTGTTGCGCAGCCTCAACCTGATCCAGAGCGGCGGGAAAACCCGCGTCGTGATGAATCTGAACAAGCCGCAGCAGTTCAAGACCGAACTCGACGGCAAGACGGTGGTTGTGACGCTGACCGGCGAATTGCAAGACGAGGCGACGGCAGCATCGCAACAGACGCAGCATTTTGCTGAAGCCAAACCGGGAGATGTCCAGTATTCATTGCTGGATGTCGATTTCCGACGCGGCGAAAGCGGCGAAGGACGAGTGGTGGTTGACTTGTCTGATCCGGCGGTCGGCATTGATATCCGTCAACAGGGCAAGCAGTTGATCGTCGATTTCCTCAAGACGGATCTGCCGCACAATTTGGCGCGCCGTTTGGATGTGACCGATTTCGGTACGCCCATTGCGATGATCGACACTTTTACCCAAGGCAACAGGACGCGGATGGTCATTGAGCCCAAGGGGCTGTGGGAACATTCGGCCTATCAGACCGACAAGCGTTTTATCATCGAAGTCAAACCCATCATTGAAGACCCCAACAAGCTGACGCAGGGATCGCGGCAGGGGTACAAAGGCGACAAACTGTCGTTGAACTTTCAGAATGTCGAAGTGCGGGCGGTGTTGCAGGTGATCGCCGATTTCACCGGACTCAACATCATCACCAGCGATACCGTGCAGGGCAATTTGACCTTGCGACTGAAAGACATTCCTTGGGATCAGGCGCTCGATATCATCATGCAGACCAAGGGTCTCGACATGCGCAAGAACGGTTCGGTGGTGCTGATTGCGCCGCGTGATGAACTGGCGCTCAAAGAAAGACAGAAGTTCGAGGCCATGCAGCAGATCAATGATCTGGAGCCGTTGCGCACCGAAATGTTCCAGATGAACTATCAAAAAGCACAGAACATACAGAAGCTGTTGTCCGACCCCAATCAGAAATTCCTGTCGAAGCGGGGAACGGCGGTGATTGATGAGCGAACCAACATCCTGTTCGTTCAGGACACGGCAGCGCGCCTAGAGGAAGTCCGGCAACTGATCCGGAAAATCGACATCACGGTACGGCAGGTGCTGATCGAAGCGCGGATCGTGATCGCCTCGGACAACTTCAGTCGGCAGTTGGGTGTGCGTTTCGGTGTACAGGCGGGATTCTCGTTCAACAATTATTCGGTGGGGACGACCGGTTCGTTGAATACTCAACCGACGGTCACGATCAACACCGACGGAACGGTAACGCGGGAAACGCGGACGCCGACGCCTTATGAAATCGCTACGTGGAGGACGGGGGGCGCGGGTTATCCGGGTTATTCTGACAATCCCGGCTTGAATGTGAATCTGCCTGCGGCCAGCCCAACAGGGTCTCTGGCGATGACCTTGATCAATCTGGGTTCCGGCAACCTCGTCAATCTCGAATTGTCGGCGATGGAAGCCGACCATCGCGGCAAGGTGGTGTCGAGCCCGCGGGTGATGACGGCGGACAATCAGAAAGCCGTGATCGAGCAGGGCACGGAAATTCCGTATGTGACGCCTGGGTCGGCCAACAGTCCGGCGACGGTTCAATTCAAGCCGGCGGTGCTACGGCTTGAGGTGACGCCGCAGATCACGCCGGACAACCGGATCATCATGAACATCGAAATCCGCAAGGATTCAATCGGGCAGATCGTTCAGTTGGGCGGCGGATTCACGGTGCCGTCGGTTGATACCAAAAACGTCTCTACGCAGATATCGGTCAACAACGGCGACACGGCGGTTATCGGTGGCATTTACGAAGAAGAAATCCTCGACTATGTGGACAAAGTGCCCTTCCTCGGTGATCTTCCGCTCTTGGGCTATCTGTTCAAGAACACCAACCGGTCGAGCAACAAAACCGAATTGCTGATATTCCTGACGCCGCGTATCGTCAAGGATACTGTGGATACTGTGCGTTGATAGCGACGTATTAAACCGCAAAATCTGAAAGTTGTTTTACAATGCCCCGATGCAATGGCATCGGGGCAATTTATTTCTGATCGGGCTGATGGGCGCGGGTAAAACCACGTATGGCCGCCGCTTGGCGACGCAGCTCGGCAAACCCTTTATGGACTGCGACGCGGAATTGGAGCGCCGGTTGGGGTGTACGGTTTCCGACATCTTCGAGAAAGAAGGCGAAGCCTCTTTCCGCGATCGCGAGCAAGTGTTGCTGGCGGAACTGGCGCAGCGTGAGGGCATCGTGTTGAGCACGGGCGGCGGTGCGGTGCTGCGCGAAGCCAATCGGGAACAGTTGCGCGCCAACGGCACGGTGGTTTATCTGCACGCGACACCTGAGGTGTTGGCAAAACGTTTGCGGCGGGTGATGGATCGGCCTTTGTTGCGTGATGCGGAAGACCCGGCAGCTCAGCTGGCACAACTCTATGCAATCCGTGATCCGCTCTATCGTCAAACGGCATACTTTGTTATCGAAGCGACATCGGATGTCGTGGCCAAGTTGGCAGAGATCGGAGATGTCAGCAATCAGGAATCAGGGGTCAGGGATCAGAAATCATAATGGAACAAAAAACATCTTCCACTCTGCAAGTCGATCTGGGCGCGCGCAGTTATCCGATCCATATCGGCACCGGCGTTTTTGCCGAAGCGGGGCGTTTGTTGCACACGGTTTATTCCGGTCAACGGGTGTTCGTGGTCAGCAATCCGGTCGTGGCGGCGCACCACCTGGTTGCTTTGCAGCAAGGATTGAGCGCGGCGGGGATCACGAGTGAAGTGTGGCAGATGCCGGACGGAGAGCGCGCCAAGAACTGGGAGGAGTTGTACCAAATTCTGGGCTGGTTGCTGGAATCGCGCGCCGAGCGGCACACGCCGTTGATCGCGCTGGGCGGCGGCGTGGTTGGTGATCTGGCCGGGTTGGCCGCCGCGTTATACCAGCGCGGAATGCCGTTGATTCAAGCGCCGACATCCTTGCTGGCACAGGTGGATTCCTCGGTCGGCGGCAAGACTGCCGTCAATCATCCGCTCGGCAAAAACATGATCGGCGCGTTTTATCAACCGCAACAAGTGTGGATCGACACGAACACGCTGGCAACGCTGCCGCCACGCGAATACATTTCCGGCTTGGCCGAAGTCGTCAAATACGGCGCGATCCGCGATCGTAATTTTTTTGATTGGCTGGAAAAAAATACGCAGGCGCTGCTGGCGCGCGATCCTGTCGCAGTCAATCACGCGATTCATCAAAGTTGCCGAGCCAAGGCCATGATCGTCGCCGCCGACGAGCGCGAAACGGGAGAGCGCGCCTTGCTGAATCTGGGACACACCTTCGGCCACGCCATCGAGACAGCGTTGGGGTACGGCCAATGGTTGCACGGCGAAGCAGTGGCGGTGGGGATGGTGTTGGCGGGGCGCTTATCGACGATGGCGTGCGGTTTCGAAAAGAGCGAGCAACAGCGATTGGAGCAATTGCTGGCGACTTTTGGATTGCCGTTGACTTTCCCCAACATCCCGCCGGAAACGTGGATGACGCTGATGGCGCGCGACAAAAAAGTATCCGGCGGCAAAATGCGCTTCGTGTTGCTGGAACGCTTGGGGAGGGCTGTCGTGCGGCAGGATATTGAGGAAGCGGCACTGATGCAAGTTCTGATCACGAGTTCCTGATTCCCTGCAAATACGTTGCCGGAGGCGGCGCTTCCCGAATACAATAACGACTTAGTTTTCGCGCGGGTGTAGTTCAATGGCAGAACGGCAGCTTCCCAAGCTGCATACGAGGGTTCGATTCCCTTCACCCGCTCCAGCTTTTCCGTTTTTTTCGAGATGCCTTAGATGAATAAAGCGGCAAGCGGGCGTCGCGGGCAAACTTTACAGGTCAATGATGCTTACTTTTCAACAACGCACTTTTCAACAGTTGATTCTTCGTTTGCAAGATTACTGGAGCCGTCAAGGCTGCGCGCTCTTGCAGCCCTACGATATGGAAGTGGGGGCGGGAACCTCGCACACCGCGACGTTTCTGCGAGCGCTGGGGCCGGAGCCGTGGCGAGCCGGCTATGTGCAGCCGTCGCGTCGCCCGAAAGACGGGCGCTACGGCGAAAACCCCAATCGTTTGCAACATTATTATCAATACCAGGTGGTGTTAAAACCGGCGCCGGCGAACATCCTCGATCTTTATCTCGGTTCGTTGCAGGAACTGGGTTTTGATTTGACGACCAACGATGTGCGCTTTGTCGAGGACGACTGGGAAAATCCGACGCTCGGCGCCTGGGGCTTGGGTTGGGAAGTGTGGTTGAACGGGATGGAAGTGACCCAGTTTACCTATTTTCAGCAAGTGGGCGGCCTCGATTGCAATCCGATCACCGGCGAGATCACTTACGGCATCGAGCGGTTGGCGATGTATTTGCAGGGAAAAGAAAACGTGTTCGATCTGGTGTGGACGGAGTACGAAGAAAATGGCGTTGTTCGCACATTGACTTACGGCGATGTTTATCACCAAAACGAAGTCGAGCAATCGCATTATAACTTTGAATCGTCCAACGCGCCCAAGCTGTTTGAACTTTTTACTTTTTTTGAGAGCGAGGCCAAACGGTTGCTCGAAGAAAAATTGCCGCTGCCGGGCTATGAAATGATTTTGAAAGCGGCGCACACATTCAATTTGCTCGACGCGCGCGGCGCGATTTCCGTGACCGAACGCGCGGCGTACATCGGACGCATTCGGGCGTTGTCGCGGCTGGTTGCGCAAACTTATGTCGAATCGCGTGAAGCGTTGGGTTATCCGATGCTGCCGCCCGAACACCGTCAACAAGCTGCTTGAGTCTCCGGAGTTTTTATGTCTTTTGCTACCTTGCTTGTTGAGTTGTTGACCGAAGAACTGCCGCCGAAAGCGTTGAAGCGGTTGAGCGGCGCGTTTGCCAAATCGCTGGAAGCGCGATTGCGTCAAGAGCGTTTCCTCGAAGATGCGAGCGCGACGACGGTATATGCGACGCCGCGCCGGTTGGCGGTTCGGATCACCGGTGTAAAAGCGAAAGCGCCGGATCAGCCGTTTACCCAGAAACTCCTTCCGGCCAATATCGCGTTCGATGCCAAGGGGCGCCCGACGCTGCCGCTTAAACGCAAACTTGAAGCGCTGGGATTGAACGAGGCTGATGCGGCGCGTTGCCGGCGCGAGAAGGATGGCAAAACCGAATCCTTGTTTATCGACGGCGTGACGGTGGGACAAACGTTGCAAGCGGGTTTGCAGGCAGCGCTCGATCAAGCGATAACGCAGTTGCCGATCCCGAAAGTGATGCGTTATCCGGCGCCGGGCGGTTACTACAACGAAGTAAGTTTCGTGCGGCCTGCTCATCGGTTGACGGCGCTGCACGGTGGTCACATCGTGCCGATCGAGTCGTTGAGATTGACTGCCGGTCGAACGATTGAGGGGCATCGCTTTCTCGCCGCCGCTTCCGAAATCGTGATCGACAAGGCTGAGGATTACGAGAAAGCGCTGGAGAGCCAAGGCAAAGTCATTGCGTCGTTTGAGAAGCGGCGCGCGCGAATCGTTGAGGGATTGCAAAAAGCCGCCGGAACGGCGCAAGTGGTGATGCCGGAAGCGTTGCTTGACGAAGTGACGGCACTGGTCGAATGGCCGGAGGTGTATGAAGGGCATTTCGATCCGGCGTTTCTGAAAGTGCCGCAAGAATGTCTGATTTTGACGATGCAGCAGAATCAGAAATATTTTGCGTTGACCGACGAAGAAGGTCGGTTGATCGAACGCTTTCTTTTGGTCTCGAACCTGAAAACAAAGAATCCGAAAGCGATTATCGGCGGCAATGAACGGGTGTTGCGCGCACGTCTTGCCGACGCGCGTTTTTTCTTTGAGCAGGATTGCAAAAAAACGCTGGAAAGCCGCATTGATGCGTTGGCTTCCATCGTTTATTTCAAAGGATTGGGCAGTCAGCGCGAGCGCGTTGACAGAGTGACGAAAGTTTCTCGGAAACTAGCGACGTTGCTCGGCGTTGACGCCGAAAAAACAGCGCGAATCGCGTTACTGGCCAAGGCCGATCTCACGACCGACATGGTCGGCGAGTTTCCGGAATTGCAGGGAACGATGGGGCGCTATTACGCGCAACACGATGGCGAAAACGCAGTGGTGGCGCAAGGTATCGAGCAACACTATTGGCCGCGTTTTTCCGGAGATCGCTTGCCGGAATCGCCGGAAGCCGTTTGTGTGTCGATGGCCGACAAACTGGAAACGATGGCTGGAATGTTTGCCGTCAACAATTTACCGACGGGCGACAAGGATCCGTTCGGGTTGCGGCGCGCGGCGATCGGCGTGTTGCGAATGGTGATCGAGAAAAATCTTTCGATTTGCTTGTCGCAATTGGTGGAGACGGCGTTTGATGCTTTCGATCTGGCGCTGTTGGCAGCAGCAAAGCAGAGCAACGGTACTGTAGCCGGCCGCCGCAGTATGCAACAATCGGCGGTATCACTCTTCGGTAAACAAGAGGCATTGAAGCTTTTCTTCTACGACCGTTTGCGCGGTTTGCTGAAAGAAGAAGGTCATGCAACGCAGGCGATTGAAGCGGTGCTGGCGCAGCAGCCTGATGCCATTGCGCAAGTGCCGGCGCGGTTGCATGCGGTGCAGGCGTTTATGACGTTGCCGGAAGCCGAGGCGCTGGCGGCGGCGAACAAACGTATCGCCAATATTTTGAAGAAAAAGGCTGAAAGAGGGGCGCACCCGCC
>JAITBX010000041.1 GCA_031283405.1 Burkholderiales bacterium
GCCGTGCCCACTTTTTCGTTGGCGATAGCGTGGTTATCGTAGAGCGTCGCTCCCCATTTCGACCCCGTGTAGCGATACACATCCGCCGAAACCGTGTTGCCGTCGATATTGTTTTGGAAGATGTACCACGCCGCTTTGCCGTCTTTGTCGTAGGTAAACCACGGCACAAAGACATAATCGGGGTTCGACTGAAAGCCGCGCAAGACGCTCAAGCCCCAAGCGTCTTCGCTCGCGCTTGCCCATTGGCCGGTGTAAGCGTTCGCAAGAAGCGGCACGTTATCAATAGGTGCGATGTTGATGGTGCGGCTTGCGCCATCGACGTTGTAGGAAAACGTTGCCGTCGTCGCCGAGGTGAAAGTCAGCGTTGCCGTTCCCGCCACTTCAAAACTGACTTGGCTGTTGTTCCAAGATGTTCCCCAATTCGGCCCCTTGTAGCGTCGCACTTCTGCCGTGATCCTGTCGTCCGCCGACCAGTTGTCGCCTTGAAAGATGTACCACGCGGCTTTTCCGTTCTCGTCGTAGGTAAACCACGGCACGAAGATGTAGCGCGAGTTGTTGGGGAAGCCCATAAGGATAGAAAGCCCCCAGGCATCTTCGTCGTTGTTGCCGGCGTCGTCAACCTTGATCCATTGCCCGTCGTAGCGACGGGTCGGGTCGGGTAGTTTTTCACCGATGACCAGTACGAGATTGTTGCCTTCTTTCTGCACTGTGTAAGCATAGCCTCCCACCGTACCGGATGTCGGCTGGAAGAGACCACTCGTCAACATGCCTGCCTTTATGAGAATAAACCTGTTCCCTGTCTGCAAGGGTGGCCCCGCACCATCAAGATTCACGCCGATCGTGGGGGGGAGGCCTACCGTATCCGTGGTCAACATGGTACCGCCCGTTTTCAATGTCGCAGGCAAATAAAAATTCAGATTCTGGAAACACTCTACATAGTAAACCGTCAGACCGATCGAATAAAGATTCAGAGTATTGTCCACGGAACCTTGGCAATCGCCACCCTCCGAGCTCATTAACTTCTGGCTTCCGCCGCCCCAAAGAGTCGCGTTTCTTAAAGTCGGAGCGCCACGGATGGTCACGGTATTGCTTTTCGGAAAAGAGGCGCCGAATCCGCGTAGAGCCATCCCGCCAAAAATTTCTCCGTTTACCGTTCCGCCGCTGATGGTAACGCTGTTATTCGTGGCCGAAGCATCATTACCGGTACCGTACCCACCGTAGATGTTTCCATTTACCGTACCGCCGTTGATGGTGACGCTGTTATTCGTGGCTAAGGCATCGGCACCGCCGCTGTCCCCGCCGATGATGCTCCCGTTTATCGTACCGTTGTTAATGGTAATGCTGTTGCCTACAACAACCGCAGGCCGGCCGCTCCCGCCATAAGCGCCTCCGTTCACCGTACCGCCGTTAATCATCACCTGATTGCCGGTGACAGCATCCGAATCATTGCTGTTAATGGCGCCGAAAACACTTCCTATCGTGCCTTTGTTAAGCGTTACGCGATTACCCGAAACGCTGGCGCTTTTTCCGGTATCGCTGCCGGATGGCGCCAGAGAACCGGAAAAATAGCCAAGAGCTTGCAGTGTCCGAGGAGGAAAATCCTCGGGGTAGGAAAAAGTTTCCTGCGCTAAAACTGGAACGGAGAAAGCAACGGAAAAACCGATTGCTGCGGCTAACATCCTTGGTGAAAAACGCTTCATGGTAATCTCCTTGGAGAGTTACCCCCGCGATGTCGGCTGTACATTACTATCGGCACAACCTTACGAAAACAGAAGAATTGCCTTTGCCCTTCCTTTGGAACCATACGCACTTACTGCAATATTACAAGCCGAAAAGAGTTTTAAAAGACTTTCCTTGACTTACATCAAATGCTCTGGCAGTGTCCGGTTGATGAGCCGACGGAAGGAAAAGCCCGGGTATTTCATCAACGCATGTAGGCCAATGGAAGTGCGCAAGCGAAGTCCATCATTTTTGATTTCACAACTTTGCGCCGTGCCCCTACATCTCGCCGATCGCTCACGGCTATCCTAAGTTAATGAAGGGCATACAAAACGCCCTCTGACATCGGCTGCACTGCTCCGCAGTAGTGGCGTGGCGGGTCAACAAGTGGTCAAGCACGCCCCCCCCTTCCGGATTCCCGTACAATTTCCTCCTTTGCGAGAATAACGGCAAGGAAAAGTAACAGTATTTCGTTTCGGGCAAAAACAAGGGCGCGATTCATCGCGCCCTTGTAGCTCTTCTCCTTACGTATCTGCAGGAATCAATTCTCCACTTCCGATGTCGTCATCGCCTTTTCATCACTGTGCACCGCCGCCATCAGCGCGGCGTGCGGGTCGTGACTTTTCTGAGCGCGGCGCAAGGTGTGATGCGTCAAGCCCGTTCCCGCCGGAATCAAACGACCGACGATGACGTTCTCTTTCAGCCCGCGCAAGTCGTCGCGCTTGCCCATGATCGCCGCTTCGGTCAGCACTCTCGTGGTTTCCTGGAAGGAAGCCGCCGAGATGAACGAATCGGTGGAGAGCGACGCCTTGGTGATGCCCAGCAACATGTGCTCGTACACCGCCGGCTGCTTGCCCGCTTTGATGGCGCGATCGTTCTCGTCGAGAATTTCCGAACGATCCACTTGTTCGCCGGGAATGAAGCGCGTATCGCCGGCATCGTGCACTTGAACGCGGCGCAGCATCTGGCGAACGATCACTTCGATATGTTTGTCGTTGATCTTCACGCCCTGCAAACGGTAAACATCCTGCACTTCGTCGGTGATGTAGCGCGCCAACGCTTCGACGCCGAGCAAGCGCAGAATATCGTGCGGATCCGCCGGACCATCGACGATCATTTCGCCTTTGTTCACGACCTGGCCGTCGTGCGCCATCACGTGCTTGTCTTTCGGAATCAGATACTCGTGCGGCACATTTTCGAGATCGGTGATCACCAAACGCTGTTTGCCCTTGGTGTCTTTGCCGAATGAAACAGTGCCGGTCACTTCCGCCAACACGCCTGCGTCTTTCGGCGAGCGCGCTTCAAACAACTCCGCCACTCTCGGCAAACCGCCGGTGATGTCGCGCGTCTTTGATGTTTCTTGCGGAATCCGTGCCAGCACATCGCCGACATTGACGACTTGATCGTCTTTCACCGTAATGATGGAACCCAACTGGAAAGTGATGTTCACCGGCTGTTCGGAACCCGCCAGGAAAATTTCTTCGCCGCGTTCGTCGAGCAATTTCACCTGCGGCCGCACGCCTCGCGCAGTGCTGCCGGCGCGGCGTTTCGGATCGATGACCACCAGCGTTGACAAGCCGGTCACATCGTCCACTTGCTTGGCGACGGTCACGCCTTCTTCGACGTTTTCAAATTTGATCCGGCCGCTGTATTCGGTGACAATCGGGCGCGCGGTCGCGTCCCATTGCGCCAACGATTTGCCGGCCTTGATCGCTTCGCCGTCTTTGACCAAGAGCGTCGCGCCATACGGAATCTTGTGACGCTCGCGCTCGCGGCCATTGTCGTCGTGAATCGTGATTTCACCGGAACGCGCAATCACAATCAGCGCGTCCTTGATGTTGGTCACGTAACGCATTTGCGCCGAGAAGCGCACCGTTCCTGCCGACTTCGCTTCGACGTGCGAGGCCGCCGCCGTCCGCGATGCCGCGCCGCCGATATGGAATGTCCGCATCGTCAACTGCGTTCCCGGCTCGCCGATCGACTGCGCCGCAATCACGCCGACCGCTTCGCCGACGTTCACCAAGTGGCCGCGCCCCAGATCGCGCCCATAACATTTCGCGCACAAGCCGTAGCGGGTTTCGCACGTCAGCGGCGCGCGCACTTTAACTTCGTCGATGCCCAGCAATTCGATTTGCTCAACTTCTTCTTCGCCCAGCAGCGTGCCCGCTTCGTACAACGTCACTTGCGTTTCGGGATGTACCACATCGCTGGCGGTCACCCGTCCCAGAATGCGATCGCGCAGCGGCTCGACCACTTCGCCGCCTTCGGTCAACGCTTTCAGGATCACGCCGTTGCGCGTGCCGCAATCGTTTTCGGTCACCACCAAATCTTGCGTCACGTCCACCAAACGGCGCGTCAGATAACCGGAGTTCGCCGTCTTCAACGCGGTGTCGGCCAAGCCCTTGCGGGCGCCGTGCGTCGAGATGAAGTACTGCAACACATTCAAGCCTTCGCGGAAATTCGCGGTGATCGGAGTTTCGATGATCGAGCCGTCAGGGCGCGCCATCAATCCGCGCATCCCCGCCAACTGCCGAATCTGCGCCGCCGAACCGCGCGCGCCCGAATCGGCCATCATGTAGATCGCGTTGAACGAATCCTGCGTGACCGTTTCGCCTTCACGATTGACCACATTCATCTTCGACAACTGCGCCATCATCACCTTGGCGATGTCGTCGCCGGCGCGACCCCAAATATCAACCACTTTGTTGTAGCGCTCGCCGTGCGTCACCAAGCCGGACGTGTATTGCCGCTCGATCTCTTTGACTTCTTTTTCCGCTTCTTCGATGATACCCTTCTTCTCGACCGGCACCATCATGTCGTCGGCAGCGAACGAAATGCCGCAACGGGTCGCCAGCGCGTAGCCGGACTGCATCAGCTTGTCGGCGAAGATCACCGTTTCGCGCAATCCGCACAAACGGAAGCTCATGTTGATGAGGCGCGAAATTTCTTTCTTCTTCAATGGCCGGTTGAGCGCCGAGAACGGCATTCCCGGCGGTAGAATTTCCGACAGCAGCGCGCGGCCGACCGTCGTTTCATAACGCACGATACGATCCGTCAACTCGCCGCTTTCCCTGACCGTTTCACGAATGCGCGCCGTCACTTTGGCGTGCAATTCGACTTGCTTGGTTTCGTAAGCGCGCGACAACTCGGCCACATCGGCAAACATCATACCCTCGCCGGCAGCGCCGATTTTTTCGCGCGTCGCGTAATACAAACCGAGCACGATGTCTTGCGACGGCACGATACACGGTTCGCCGTTCGACGGCAGCAACACATTGTTCGACGCCAGCATCAGCGTGCGCGCTTCCATCTGCGCTTCCAGCGACAGCGGCACGTGCACCGCCATCTGGTCGCCGTCGAAGTCGGCGTTGAACGCCGTACACACGAGAGGATGCAACTGAATCGCCTTGCCTTCGATCAGCACCGGCTCGAATGCTTGAATGCCGAGACGGTGCAGCGTCGGCGCGCGGTTGAGCAACACCGGATGTTCGCGGATCACTTCTTCGAGAATGTCCCAAACGATCGGTTCTTGATTCTCCACCATTTTCTTCGCCGCCTTGATCGTCGTGGCGCGCCCCATCATCTCCAGCTTGTTGAAGATGAACGGCTTGAACAATTCAAGCGCCATCAACTTCGGCAAACCGCACTGATGCAATTTCAACTGCGGGCCGACGACGATCACCGAACGTCCCGAATAGTCCACGCGCTTGCCGAGCAAGTTCTGACGGAAGCGGCCGCCCTTGCCTTTGATCATGTCGGCCAGCGATTTCAGCGGGCGCTTGTTGGCGCCGGTCATCGCTTTGCCGCGACGGCCATTGTCGAGTAGCGAATCCACCGCTTCCTGCAGCATGCGCTTTTCGTTGCGCACGATGATGTCCGGCGCTTTCAATTCGAGCAGCCGTTTCAAACGGTTGTTGCGGTTGATCACGCGGCGGTACAAATCGTTCAAATCCGACGTCGCAAAACGACCGCCGTCGAGCGGCACCAGCGGCCGCAATTCGGGCGGCAACACCGGCAACACTTCGAGAACCATCCACTCCGGTTTGATGCCCGATTTGACGAACGCCTCAAGCACTTTCAGCCGTTTGGCGAATTTTTTGATCTTCGCTTCCGAGTTGGTCGCATCCAATTCCTTGCGCAAACGATCCGCTTCATTGGCAACATTCAGCCCTTTCAGCAAATCACGAATGCCTTCGGCGCCCATGCTGGCGCGAAAATCTTCTCCGTACTGTTCCTGCTTGGCCAAAAAATCTTCTTCGGTCAGAAGCTGGCAACGGTTCAACGGCGTCAAGCCGGGGTCGGTCACCACATACGCTTCAAAATAAAGCACCCGCTCGATGTCGCGCAACGCCATATCGAGCACCATGCCCAAGCGCGACGGCAAGCTCTTCAAAAACCAGATGTGCGATACCGGACTGGCCAAGTCGATGTGCCCCATCCGCTCGCGCCGCACTTTGGTCAGCGTCACTTCGACGCCGCATTTTTCGCAAATCACGCCGCGGTGTTTCAACCGCTTGTATTTGCCGCACAAGCATTCATAGTCTTTGATCGGTCCGAAAATCTTGGCGCAAAACAAACCGTCGCGTTCAGGTTTGAACGTCCGATAGTTGATCGTCTCCGGTTTCTTGACTTCGCCGTAAGACCAGGCGCGAATCTTTTCCGGCGAGGCCAGCCCCACCTTGATCGAATCGAACTCTTCGTCCTGCGTTACCTGCTTGAATAAATCGAGAAGGCCTTTCATGCGTACTCCAATTCTGTTGTGGCCTTGATGCAATCATTCGCATGCATGAAGGCCGTCATCACGAAATAGTCTGTTGAAACTTTCATCATTGAATTTTTCATTGCCGGCGTCTCAGGATTTCGTTTCCATATCGACATCGATGGCCAGCGAACGAATTTCCTTGACCAGCACATTGAACGATTCGGGCATTCCCGCCTCGATCTTGTGTTCGCCCTTGACGATACTTTCGTAAACTTTGGTACGCCCTGTCACGTCGTCCGACTTCACGGTCAACATTTCCTGCAGCGTGTGCGAAGCACCGTAAGCCTCCAGCGCCCACACTTCCATTTCACCGAAACGCTGACCGCCGAACTGCGCCTTGCCGCCCAGCGGCTGCTGCGTCACCAGACTGTAAGGGCCGGTCGAGCGCGCGTGCATCTTGTCGTCCACCAAATGGTGCAACTTCAGCATGTGCATGTAGCCGATGGTGACAGGCCGATCGAAAGCGTCGCCGGTGCGTCCGTCGAACAACGTCTGCTGACCCGTGCGCGGCAGCTCTGCCAATTCGAGCATGCGTTTGATTTCACCCTCGTTGGCGCCGTCGAACACCGGCGTCGCAAACGGCACGCCGCCGCACAGGTTGCCCGCCATCTCGAGAATTTCCTCATCGGAAAATCCCTTGATGTCTTCCGGCTGACCGAGGTCATTGTAAATTTCTTCGAGACACTTGCGGATTTCCTTCGCCTTCGCCTGCGCTTTCAGCATCCGCTCGATCTTCTGTCCCAGCGCTTTCGCCGCCCAGCCCAGATGCACTTCGAGAATCTGGCCGATGTTCATCCGCGACGGCACACCCAACGGATTGAGCACGATATCCACCGGCGTTCCGTCGGCGGTGTAAGGCATGTCTTCCGCCGGCACGATCTTCGACACCACGCCCTTGTTGCCGTGACGCCCCGCCATTTTGTCGCCGGCCTGCAAGCGGCGCTTCACCGCCACATACACCTTCGCCATCTTCTGTACGCCCGGCGGCAATTCGTCGCCCTGCGTCAGCTTGCGTTTCTTGATTTCATACGTTTCATCAAAACGCACGCGCATCTGCGCCAGCGAATCCTTGATCGCTTCCATCTGTTGCGCCGTCGTTTCGTCGGCAAGACGAATGTCGAACCAATCGTGACGCGGCACTTCTTTCAGATAATCGGCGGCAATCGCCGTGCCTTTGGCGATCCGCTTCGGCCCGCCGTTGACTTTCTTGCCGATCAACAACCGCTCCAATCGCGCAAAAGCGTCGTCCTCGACGATGCGCAACTGATCGTTCAAATCGAGGCGGTAATTTTTCAACTCGTGATCGATGATTTGCTGCGCCCGCGAATCGCGCGCCAGTCCTTCACGAGTGAACACCTGCACGTCGATCACCGTTCCCGCCATGCCGGACGGCACGCGCAAACTGGTGTCTTTTACGTCAGAGGCTTTCTCGCCGAAGATCGCACGCAACAATTTTTCTTCCGGCGTCAACTGCGTTTCGCCCTTCGGCGTCACTTTGCCGACCAGCACATCGCCCGCTTCGACTTCGGCGCCGATGTTGACGATGCCGGCTTCATCGAGCCGCGCCAACTGCGCTTCGCCGAGCGACGGAACATCGCGGGTGATTTCCTCGGCGCCGAGCTTGGTGTCACGCGCCACCACCGTCAATTCCTCGATGTGAATCGACGTGTAGCGATCATGCGCCACGATGTTCTCGTTGATAAGAATCGAGTCTTCGTAGTTGTAGCCGTTCCACGGCATGAAGGCGACCAGCATGTTTTGCCCGAGCGCCAGTTCACCCTTGTCGGTCGAAGCGCCGTCGGCAATCACGTCGCCGCGAGCAATCATGTTGCCGATCCGCACCAATGGCCGCTGATTGATGTTGGTGCTTTGATTGGAGCGTTTGTATTTGACGAGGTTGTAAATATCGACGCCGACATCGCTGACCGCTGTTTCGTCGTCGTTGACCCGCACCACGATCCGCGTCGCGTCAACGTAGTCAACGCGACCGCCGCGCGCCGCTTTCACCATCGTTCCCGAATCCACCGCCGCCGTCCGTTCGACGCCGGTGCCGACCAGCGATTTTTCAGGCCGCAAACAGGGAACCGCCTGGCGCTGCATGTTCGATCCCATCAAGGCGCGGTTGGCGTCGTCGTGTTCGAGGAACGGAATCAACGCCGTCGCCACCGAAACGATCTGCGACGGCGCCACATCCATGTACTGCACTTTGTCCGCCGGCGACAACATCGACTCGCCGTCGAAACGACACGACACCAAATCTTCGGTCAATCGTCCTTTCTCATCCATCTCGGCGCTGGCTTGCGCAATCACATACTGGCCTTCTTCGATCGCCGACAAGTATTCGATGTTGCGCGTCGCCACGCTGTTGACGACCTTGCGATAAGGCGTTTCGAGAAAACCGTATTCGTTGGTGCGCGCATACAGCGCCAGCGAATTGATCAGGCCGATGTTCGGGCCTTCCGGCGTTTCGATCGGACAAACGCGGCCATAGTGCGTCGGATGCACGTCACGCACTTCAAAGCCGGCGCGTTCGCGCGTCAAGCCGCCGGGACCCAGCGCCGACACGCGGCGTTTGTGAGTGATCTCGGACAGCGGGTTGGTTTGATCCATGAACTGCGACAACTGCGACGATCCGAAAAATTCCTTGATCGCCGCCGAAATCGGTTTGGCGTTGATCAAATCGTGCGGCACCAGATTTTCGCTCTCGGCCTGACCCAGCCGCTCTTTCACTGCGCGCTCGACGCGCACCAGCCCGGAGCGAAACTGATTTTCGGCCAGCTCGCCGACCGAGCGCACGCGGCGATTGCCCAAGTGGTCGATATCATCGACTTCACCGCGGCCGTTGCGCAAATCGACGACGATCTTGATGACCGCCACGATGTCTTCGTTGCTCAATGTCGTCGCGCCTTCGACGTCGGGACGCCCCACGCGACGGTTGAATTTCATTCGGCCCACCGCCGACAAATCGTAGCGCTCTTCGGAGAAGAACAAGCCTTTGAACAGCGCTTCCACCGCCTCTTCCGTCGGCGGCTCGCCCGGCCGCATCATCCGGTAAATGGAAACACGCGCCGCGTATTGATCGGGCGTGTCATCGACGCGCAACGTCTGCGAAATATAAGCGCCGCGATCAAGTTCATTGGTGAACAGCGTTTGAATTTCGGCGATTCCTGCCGTCGCCAATCGCGCCAGCAGTTCCGGCGTGATTTCATCGTTGGCTTTGGCCAGCACTTCGCCGGTGCTTTGATCGACGATGTGCGTCGCCAGCACGCGACCGGTCACATAATCTTCCGGCACCGCGATGGTTTTGACGCCGCTTTCCAGCAACTCGCGCGCCGCCCGCGCCGTGACGCGCTTGTCTTTGGCCACCACTACTTGCCCGCCCTTGCCGATGATGTCGAAAGTCGCCAATTCGCCTTTCAGGCGATCGGCCACCAGCGCCATCTGATAACCCGTTTTCGACAAATGGAAGGTGTCGAATTCAAAGAACTCGCGCAAAATATCTTCCACCGTATAACCGATGGCTTTCAGCAAAACCGTCACCGGCATCTTGCGGCGACGGTCCACGCGAAAGAACAAAATATCTTTCGGGTCGAATTCGAGATCAAGCCACGAGCCGCGATACGGAATCACCCGCGCCGAGAAAAGCAGTTTGCCCGAGCTGTGCGTTTTGCCGCGATCGTGTTCAAAGAAAACGCCGGGCGAACGATGCAACTGCGAAACAATCACGCGCTCGGTGCCGTTAATCACGAATGAGCCGTTGTCGGTCATGAGCGGAATTTCGCCCATATAGACTTCTTGCTCTTTTACTTCCCGAATCTTGGGCGTTGACGAATCCTTGTCCATCAGCACCAGCCGGACACGCGCGCGCAACGCCGAGCAGAACGTCAAACCGCGCTGCTGACATTCGACCACATCGAAAGCCGGTGACTGCAACGAATACGAAACGTATTCGAGCCGCGCATTGCCCGAATGACTCACAATCGGGAACACGGAATCAAACGCCAGTTGCAACCCCTGCATCTTGCGCTTTTCGACAGGAACTTCTTCCTGCAAAAAGGCGCGATAGGAATCGAGCTGTGTTTCCAGAAGGAACGGAACAGCGAGAACGTTTCCGCGTTTGGCAAAACTTTTACGGATGCGTTTCTTTTCCGCGAACGAGTAATTTTTAACCATAACCTCTCCGATGAACGGGCGCTTCCATGCCCGAAGGTCATCGACTGAGCGCGCGCTTTTTTTCACGCTTTCCCATCACTGCGCGCATTACGAACCGCGCCGCTGCGCCGGTTGTGCTGTGCGTGTTTCAGAAAAGCGTTTCGCGCGCCAAGGCTTGGTGGTTGGCCGCTACCAACCGCTGGCGGACGGCGACTTTGTTTGTCGCCCGACCAGGCCTGTCTTCTCCAGTCGTTTCAGAAGACGAAAAAAAGCAGACTGATGTTTGCAACCACTTCCACAAACTGCTTTTTTTCGTGCTCTTTTCTTTCCCTGCTTCCTTGCTTTGCAAATAATTCATTCGGCCTCTACTGCCCCATCCCAACCTTCCCCCAGATGGGGCAGGAACCACTTTCCCTCCCCCTTTGGGGGAGGGTTTGGGTGGGGGCAAACAGCGCAAGAATGTGCACAATTGAATCAAAAATGTCTAAATTCAAGAGGCGACGAAGCCGGCGACCAGCGCCGGCTTTGTCTTGCGCAAAAGCCGCTTACTTGATTTCGACTTTGGCGCCTGCTTCTTCCAGTTTCTTCTTGGCAGCTTCGGCGTCGGCCTTGGCAACAGCTTCCTTGACCGGCTTCGGCGCGCCGTCCACCAAGTCTTTGGCTTCCTTGAGGCCCAAGCCGGTCAGCTCGCGCACCGCCTTGATCACATTCACCTTGTTGTCGCCGATCGCGGCCAGCACCACGGTGAACTCGGTTTGCTCTTCGACGGCCGCTGCTGCGCCGCCGCCCGCCGCCGGCGCTGCTACGGCAACCGCCGCCGCCGCCGAGACGCCGAATTTTTCTTCCATCGCCTTGATCAGTTCGGAAAGCTCCAGAACGGTCATTGCTGCGATTTTGTCGAGAATTTCATTTTGAACAGACATGTAAAACTCCTGAAACGTTGATCTTAATAATAAAAATGTTTGAGTCGCGTTTTTGCGTTATCCGCGCTTGCCTTGTTACGCCGCCTCTTTGGCGTCGCGCACGGCTGCCAGCGTCCGCACAAACTTGCCCGGCACTTCGTTCAGCGTCCTGACAAACTTGGCGATCGGCGCTTGCATCGTGCCCATGAGTTTAGCGATGAGTTCTTCGCGCGACGGCAATGCTGCCAGCGCCGCCACTTCCTGAACCGACATCACCTGCCCCGGCATTGCGCCGCCGACCACGACGAATTTGTCGTTGCCTTTGGCGAAATCACTCAGCACCTTGGCCGCCGCTACCGGATCACTGCTGATCCCGTAGGCCAACGGCCCGCTCATCTTTTCGGACAGCGCAGCAAACGGCGTATCGGCCACTGCGCGGCGAACCAGTGTGTTCTTCACCACTTTGAAGTACACGCCCGCCTCACGCGCCTTGGCGCGCAGCTTGGTCATATCACCGACGCTCACTCCGCGGTTTTCCGCCAGAACGATCACCTGCGCTTTTTCCACCTGCGCTGACACTTCCGCGACCACTGCTTGTTTTTGCTCAAGATTAAGCAAGGTCCACCTCTTCTATCAATGAGCTTGCCGCTTTGTGCTGCTGCTGCATCACTTGCGACTCGCTCGCCTTTACCACGACGCCCCGACTACTGACGCCTCTTACGGTGTCCTAACGTTCAGGAAATCCTGTTCTTTAAGGCACCATCTGCGCAGGACCGGAAGTTTGCCGATTCCGGCAGCTTCCGC
>JAITBX010000124.1 GCA_031283405.1 Burkholderiales bacterium
GCCGTATTTTTTGTCTTGCGAAATTTCGCCGATGGAACAAAATTGAAAGACGCGATTGTTGCGCCCCAGTGTCGTATTGCCGGTCAGCACAACATGCGAACCGATCACCGAACCGGAACCGATTTTGACTTGCTGGCCGATGATCGTAAAAGCGCCGACTTCAACATCGTCGGCCAGTTCGGCGTCGGAATCGACCAGCGCCTGCGAATGAATAATGGGCATCGTAAACTCGTTTCGTCTGCTCGCGTTTGTATTTTTTATTCCGGCGGTTTCGTTTTTCGGTTGTTAGTCGATCACTTGTTGCGCGTCGATTGTTTTTTGGGCGGCACTGCGCAGCGGTGGTCGCAACGCCGCCATCAACACTGCTTCACACGCCACGTTTCCATCGACCAATGCCCGCGCCTTGTATTTGCCGACCCCGCGCGTGGTTCTGATCATCTCAGCTTCGAGCACCAGCACGTCGCCGGGGATAACCTGCCGTTTGAAGCGCGCTTCATCAATCCCGGCAAACAGGATGATGCCGCGTTCGCCGTTGGGCATTTTGGAAGCGCCGCTCTTGTACGCCAGAATCACCGCTGTTTGCGCCAGCGCTTCGATGACCAGTACGCCCGGCATCACCGGATAATCGGGGAAATGGCCGGTGAAAAACGGCTCGTTCATCGTGACGTTTTTAATGCCGCGAATGAACGTGTTGTTTTCAATCGCCACAATTTTATCGACCAGCAAAAACGGATAGCGATGCGGCAGCGTCGCGCAAATATCGTTGATGTCCATTAATACCTGATCCATGATTTTCCTCAGTCTTCTCCGTGTTCAATATTTTTTTCGCTTACAGGCAACATTTTTTCGAGCGCGCGCACTCTTTTCTACAACGCATCGAGTCCGCGCAACTGCACGGCGTTTTTCTGCCATTGCCGGTGCGGCAATATCGGATAAACGCCGCTGTACATTCCCGCTTCTTCAATCGACGTGAACAACGGCGTTGCCGCTGCTACGACCGCGCCGTCGGCAATCGACAAATGTCCGCCGATCATCGCTGCGCCGCCGATCCGGCAATGCTTGCCGATGTTCACCGATCCCGAAATGCCGGCGCAACCGGCAATCGCCGCGTGCGCGCCGACGACACAGTTGTGTCCGATCTGCACCAGATTGTCGATCTTCACATTTTCTTCGATGATCGTATCGCCGAGCGCGCCGCGGTCGATGGTGGTGTTGGCGCCGATCTCGACATCGTTGTGCAGCACCACGCGCCCGATCTGCGGAATCTTGATCCAGTTGCCGTTCTCGTTGGCAAAACCGAAACCGTCGGCGCCGATCACGCAGCCGCTGTGCAACACGCAACGATCGCCGATCACGCAGTGCGGGTAAATCACCACGCGCGGATGAATTCGTGTATGGCTTCCGATCGTCACGTGTTCGCCGATCACGCAACCCGCGCCGATGATGCTGCCCGCGCCGATCACGGCGTGTTCGCCGACGGTCGCGTGCGCGCCGACGGAAACATCGGGCGCGATGCGCGCGCTCGTTGCCACGGCGGCGCTCGGATGAACACCCGTTGCCGGTCGCGGCTCAGGGTACAAACAATTCGCCGCTTTGGCGTAAGCCGCGTAAGGATTCGGCGTCAGTAAACGCGCTTTCGTTGCAGCCCACGCCGCCGATTCTTTCGGCGACAGAATCACCGCCGCCGCTTGCGTCGTTTCAAGATGAACGCGATATTTGGGATCGGAGAGAAACGCGATGTCGTGTGCGCCGGCGCGATCCAGCGGCGCCGCGCCGTGAATTTCGATGTTTCCGTCGCCTTCCAGTGTCGCGCCGATCACTTCGGCCAGCGCCGCCAGTTTCCAGGGCTGCACCACTACGGCTGTGTCCACGGTCGCAACCTCAGGGTCTTATTTGTCGGAGAGCGCTTTGATGACCTTGTCGGTGATGTCGATGCGCTTGCTGGCGTAAACCACCGGCTCTTGCAGAATCAGATCGTACTTCTCGGCCTCGGCGATGTCCTGAATGATTTTGTTGGCGCGTTCCTGCAAACCGCTCAGTTCTTCGTTGCGCCGCAAAGTCAAATCTTCGCGGAACTCGCGTTGCTGCCGTTGCAGATCACGCGACAGATTGGCCAACTCCCGCTCCTTGTCGCGCCGCGCGTTCTCGGCCATCGTTGCGCCGTCTTTGTCGAGCGACGTTTGCAAAGTTTGCACTTGCTTGGAGAGTTTTTTCAACTCGGCATCGCGCGCGGAGAATTCCTTCTCCAGCTTTTGCTGCGCACGCTTGGCCGGCGTCGCCTCGCGGAACAATTTTTCGGTGTTGACGAATCCGATCTTGTAATCTTCCGCCATCGCCGTTCCGGCGAGAAGCACTCCCAACAACGCCCCTGTTATCCAAATCAGACGTTTGCTCACGAAACTCTCCTTCAAAAAAACACTGAACAATCTACAACCATATATTAGAACACAGAACCTAACTGGAACTGGAAGTTTTGAACCCTGTCATGGGGTTTCTTGGCAATCGGATAGCCGTAGCTGACCTTGATTGCTCCGATCGGGGAATTCCAGGCGACGCCAAACCCGCTCGAATAGTGGAACGCTTCGTTGTCCGACTGCTGACCATCCTGATAAATCTGACCGACGTCGAAAAACACGCTGCCGCGCACGGAGCGATCGTTTTCGATCAGCGGGAAAAAGACTTCGGCATTGCCGACGATTTTGCGTCTGCCGCTCAGCGCGTTGCCGTCTTTGTCCTGCGGACCCAGCGACGAGGTTTCATAGCCGCGCACCGAACCGACGCCGCCGGCGTAGAACGCCTTGAAGAACGGCATCGGCTTGCCGCCAAAGCCGTCGGCATAGCCTACTTCGCCGCGCAGCATCAACACCAGCGGATCGTAAATCGGCCAGAACCACTGATGAACGTACTGCACTTTCCAGTAAGTCAAATCGCCCGGCGGCACCGCCACTTCGGAGTAAATGGTTTGCAAGCGTCCACGCGACGGGAAGGTGATGTCGTCGCGGGTGTCGCGCGTCCAGCCGCTCGACAACATGAAGTTGTTGGTGGCTCTGCCGTATTCTTTGACAAAGTCGATGTACGCCTGCGGGCTTTCGGTGGCATCGACTTCGAGCTTGGTGTTTTCAAGGCGCACCCCGAGGCTGATGGTGTCGGTTTCGGTGATCGGTACGCCGAAGCTGACCGCCGCGCCCAGCGTGTTGGATTTGTAATACGACACTGCCAGATCGGAGGTGTCGATATACGTCTTGTACACTTCGACCGTGCGCGAAACGCCGTTGACCGTCCAATACGGATCGGTGAAATACATCGAGTAGTTCTGCATGCTGGCGCTGGTATTCATTCCGATGGTCAGCGAATTGCCCGAGCCGAACACGTTTTGTTGCGAGATCGACGCTTGCAACGCTATTTTGTCGGCGCTCGAATAACCGACGCCGACAAGAAATTGTCCGGTGTTGCGCTCGACGACAGTGATGTTTAGGTCAACCTGATCGGGCGATCCCGCCACCGGCGGCGTTTCGATATTCACATCGTCGAAATAACCCAAGCGGCGAATTCTGACTTTGGAACGCTCGATACGCGGACCGTCGTACCAAGCGCCTTCCATCTGCCGGACTTCGCGGCGAATCACTTCGTCGCGGGTTTTGATGTTGCCGCTAATGTTGATCTTGCGCACATACACCCGTCGTCCCGGATCGATGTAGAAAGTGAACGCCACCGTTCCTTCTTCCTTGTTGATTTCCGGCACGGCGTTGACGTTGGCGAAAGCGTAGCCTTCGGCGCCCAGCCGTTCGCCGATATTTTTCGAGGCGGCCTGCAACTTGGCGCGCGAATAAGGAGCGCCGGTTTTGAGCCTGATCATTTTTTGAATCTCGCTCTCGTCAACCGCCAGATCGCCGGCGAGGCTGATGCTGGAAATCGTGTAGCGCCGGCCTTCGCTGACGGTGATCGTGATATCGACATCGGCCTTGTTCGGCGAGATGGACACTTGCGTCGATTCGATGGAAAATTCAAGAAAGCCCTGATCCTGATAAAAACTGCGCAACGATTCC
>JAITBX010000153.1 GCA_031283405.1 Burkholderiales bacterium
AAAGACGGCGGCAAAGAGCGTGGCGCTTTGTTGGCGGCGCGCTTGGCGCGGCTCAATATCGTCCGCGAAGACGATTTGGCGTTGCATCTGCCGTTGCGTTATGAGGATTACACGAGCCGCGTGCCGCTGGCGCAGTTGCACGCCGGAATGTCGGCGTGCGCCGAGGGCGTGGTGACGGCGAGCGGAGTGCGTTACCGGCCACGGCGGCAGTGGGTTTGCGCGATTGAAAGCGACGGGGAAAATAATATCGCAGCGTTGTTGACATTGCGCTTTTTCACGTTTTACCCGAATCAGCAAAAGGCGCTGGCGATCGGCACGCGGGTGCGCGTATTCGGCGAAGTGCGCGAAGGGCATTTCGGTTTGGAGATGGTGCATCCGAAGTTCACGGTGTTGGGCGCGGCGGATCGTGAAAAGCCTTTTCGTGAAATGCCTCTGTCGGATCGCTTGACGCCGATTTATCCGACGACGGCAGGTTTGTCGCAAGAAGTATTGGCGAAACAGATTGCGAGAGTTCTGCAACGCGAAACGGTGTTGCGCGATGATGTGGCGGAAGTGGCGTGCCGTCAGGAAGGGCTGTGGGGCTGGTCGCGGGCGCTGCGTTTTTTGCACGCGCCGCCGCCGCGTTTGTCCAGAGAAGAGCAGGCGGCGTTGTCGTCGCACATCCATCCGGCGTGGCAGCGCATCAAGTTCGATGAATTGTTGGCGCAACAACTTTCGTTGAAGCAGCACAAAGCGGCGCGCGCCGGTCGCCGCGCCGAAGCGCTGAAGCCGCGTCATGTTTTGACTGAGGCGTTGTTGCAACGTTTGCCGTTTACGTTGACGCAATCGCAGCAGCGCGTGTGGAAAGAAATCGGCGACGATCTAGCGCTTGCCGTGCCGATGCACCGGTTGCTGCAAGGCGATGTCGGCTCCGGCAAAACCGTGGTGGCGGCATTGGCGGCGCTACGGGCGGTAGAAAACAATCGGCAAGTGGCGTTGATGGCGCCGACGGAAATTTTGGCCGAGCAACACTATCACAAATTGTCGGCGTGGCTCGACGGTTTGCCGGTGCGTCTGGTGTGGTTATCCGGAACATTGACGCCGGCGCAGCATAAAAAAACGTTGGCGATGTTATCCGATGGCGAGCCGGCTTTTGCGATCGGCACGCACGCGCTTTTTCAAAAAGAAGTGGCGATGCCAAATCTGGCGCTGGCGATTGTTGATGAACAACATCGTTTCGGCGTCGCGCAACGGTTGGCGTTGCGCGATAAAGCGGCGAGCATCGAGGAAGTGCATCAATTGATGATGAGCGCGACGCCGATTCCGCGCACGCTGGCGATGAGTTTTTACGCCGACCTCGATGTGTCGGTGATCGACAAGCTGCCGCCGGGACGCGCGCCGGTGACAACGCGGCTTGTCAATCAAACGCGCCGCGCCGAAATCATCGCGCACGTCGGCAAGCGTTGCGCCGAAGGCGCGCAAACGTATTGGGTGTGTCCGCTGATCGAAGAATCGGAAAAAATCAGCTTGCAAGCGGCGGAAACGCTGTACGAAGAATTGGTTGCCGCGTTTAGCGGAGACGGCGAAACGGCGGATGGCGCGCCGTTGCCGAAACTCAATGTCGGCTTGCTGCATGGCCGAATGAAACCGGCGGACAAAACAGCGACGATGGACGCTTTCGTGCGCGGCGACATTCACATTCTGGTGGCGACGACGGTGATCGAAGTCGGCGTCGATGTACAGAACGCTTCAATCATGGTGATTGAACACGCCGAACGTTTCGGGTTGGCGCAACTGCATCAGTTGCGCGGGCGGGTAGGGCGCGGCTCGCGGCAAAGCCAGTGCATTTTGCTGTTTGAAACGCCGCTCGGTCTCATGGCGAAAGCGCGGCTCAAAGTGATTTTTGAAAGCAGCGACGGCTTTGAAATCGCGCGTCAGGACTTGCGCATTCGCGGTCCGGGCGAATTGCTGGGAGCGCGGCAATCGGGCGTGCCGTTGTTGCGCTTTGCCGATCCCGAGCGCGATGAAGCGCTACTCGAACGCGCCAGCCACGCCGCCGATCAGTTATTGAAAACGAAAGAAGGCGAAGCTGCTGCGATTCAATTGATCGAACGCTGGCTCGGCGACAAGGCGGAGTTTTTCAAGGCGTGATGGGGTTGTAGGGGCGACCTGTGGTCGCCCGCAGACGTTTCAAAATGAAACACTTTTGTTTTTTGTTCTACCGCGCCGGTCTCGCCCGGCAGACCCTAGTTTCTTGTGCGGACAAGAAAGCGATATTGAGCAAACGTAGATACTGCTAAAAAGGAAACAAACATGACTCCCGAAATTCTAAGTCGATTTTTGCTGTGGTCGCTGGCCTTCAACTACGCCATTCTTTTCATCTGGTTCTTTGCTTTCATCTTTGCGCGCGACTGGCTTCGCAGGATTCATGGCAAGTGGTTCCATCTGTCGGAAAGCGCGTTTGACGCTATCCATTATGGCGGTATGGCTATTTACAAAATCGGCATCCTGCTTTTCAATCTGGCGCCGTTTGTCGCGCTCTGCATCATTCGCCACGGCGGTTGAGGTTCCCTGAGTACGTTCGCCAGCATTACAATACTACCGACTTACAACGTCAGCGAAGGCGCGAGAGGAGCATTTATGATCGGCGATATTCTTGGTGAAGTGCTCGGCGGCGTTTTTCGCTTTATCGGCAGGATTTTTGTTGAGCTATTCTTTGAAACCCTCGTTCAGGACACGGGTTTTATACTGCTTCGATTGTTTCGGCGAAAGAGCGCGTCAAGCGACACGGCATGTACTATCGTCGGGTTGTTGTTCTGGGCGGGCGTTGTCGGCGGTGGAATATGGCTGTATTTTCGTTTGACAACAGGCTGACGATTCAAACCATAGGGCTGCGTTGAAAAAATCGCTGCGCTTGCCCGCACTTGCATATTGTCGCGCTTTGGCCGAAACTACTGCTCCCACAGGAGTATGCCATGAATTATCTTCAGGATACCAAGCCGATGACTCTCGTCGAATTGGGCAAGATGCGCGCCGAAGGCCGCAGGATTGCCACGCTGACTTGCTACGACGCCAGCTTCGCTGCGCTGTTTGAGCGCTGCGGGATGGACGCGCTTTTGGTCGGCGATTCGCTCGGCAACACGATTCAGGGGCAGAAAAGCACGTTGTCCGTCACGCTCGAGCAGATGGTTTATCACACTGAGTGCGTGTGCCGAGGCGCGAAGCGCGCTTTCATTCTCAGCGACATGCCTTTCGGCAGCTATCAGGAAAGCCCCGCGCAAGCGATGCGAAGTGCCGCGCGTTTGATGGCCGCCGGCGCGCAGATGGTGAAGTTTGAAGGCGGCGCGTTCATGGCCGAGACGGTGCGTTTTCTGGTTGAACGCGGCGTGCCGGTCTGCGCTCACATCGGCTTGACGCCGCAATCGGTGCATCAACTGGGCGGCTACCGCGTGCAGGGGCGCAGCGACGCCGAAGCGGCGCGTCTCAAAGCCGACGGGCTGGCGCTGGAACAAGCGGGCGCGGCCATGATCGTGCTGGAGATGGTTCCTGCCGCGTTGGCCGGAGAAATCACCGCCGCAACGACGACGATGGCGACCATCGGCATCGGCGCGGGGTCGGAGTGTCACGGCCAAGTGTTGGTGATGCACGACATGTTGGGCGTTTTCCCCGGCAAGACGGCGCGCTTCGTGCGCAACTTTATGCAGGGCGGCGCAACCATCGAGGGTGCGATCACGGCTTACGTTGCTGCGGTCAGAGACGGCAGCTTTCCGGCGCCGGAACATTGCTACTAGAGCCTAGAGTGGTTTTGATTTAATCGTGTACATTTTTGTGCTGCTGGCTCCCACTCTAACCCCTTCCCCCTCTGGGGGAAGGTTGGGATGGGGGCAGTGGGGTGGTAAATGAAACCATGAATTGCGCCTCGGAAATATCAACGTTTCACTTAAAAATACGCTAAAACCAAATGCACATTCACACCACCATCGCCGATTTTCGCGCCGCGCGCGCTCGCGCCGGACGGATTGCGCTCGTTCCCACGATGGGCAATTTGCACGACGGCCATATCGCGCTCATGCGCGCCGCGCGCCAACTCTCCGGCGGCGCTGCTGTTGTCGCCAGCATCTTCGTCAACCGTTTGCAATTCGGTCAGGGCGAAGATTTCGAGAAATACCCGCGCACTTTCGAGGCCGATTGCGAAAAACTCATCGCTGCCGGCGTCGATCATTTGTTTGCGCCGAGTGAAGCGGAGATGTACCCGCAGCCGCAACGTTATCACGTCGAACCCGATCAGAAACTTGCGTCTCTTCTCGAAGGCGCGTTTCGCTCCGGTCATTTCCGGGGCGTAGCCACGGTCGTGCTCAAACTTTTCAACATCGTTCAGCCCGATGTGGCGCTGTTCGGCAAAAAAGACTATCAACAGTTTTTAGTGTTGAAAAACATGGTGCGCGAGTTGGCGCTGCCGATCGAAGTCGTTGCGCTGGAAACCGTTCGCGCTGACGACTGGTTGGCGCTGTCTTCACGCAACAGTTATTTGTCGGCGACGGAACGCGCTGAAGCGCCGCGTTTGTATCGGCAACTTTGCGCCGTCGCGGAGACCCTCCGCAAAGGCGCGCACGACAATGTGCGCGATTTCGTTCGTCTCGAAATTGCCGCGCTCGCCGAACTGGAACGGCATGGCTGGAAACCGGATTATCTGACCGTGCGCCGCCGCGTCGATCTGCAACCGCCGGAGCAATCGGAGGAGCCGTTGGTTGTGCTCGCCGCCGCCCGCTTGGGAACGACGCGCTTGATCGACAATGTTGAGATACTTTCCCAATGAACACAATACTTGACGTTCATTCCAATATCCTTGATTGCCCCTCATTTCCGCCGAAACAGCGTGTTTAAATGACGAAGCTATGCCATGCGCCATCGTGACCGCCGTCATAAAAGCGAGGCTTCCCTTTTATAATGGCCTCCATAATAAAACGGCGTTTTGAAGAAAATAACAAAAAACTATGATGTTGAGATTCGTTACCTTTGTTTTATTCTACTTTTAACCCAAAAGTGTTAATATTATTGCACTAACATTTAATTAGCATTTGAGGCGGCGCCAAAACATCGGACGCAAAGTTATAAAGCCTCATTCAGTTTCAAGGGGAAAGCCGTCTTATCAAACGTCAAGATAAAGCATCTTGCCCCGATTGAAAAACATTAGTACAAGTAGGGGATTATGATGATGGCGAGTGCTGCCGGCAGTCAACAGACACCGGAAAAAGGCATAAAAAGTCCATAATCATATTTTTGAAGAGCGCCGGCAAACGGCGCATGAAAGAAACGGGGGGTATCCGTTATGTGTTGGAACCTTGGAGCAAGTGATTGCTGAGCCGATGCCTGAAACGCGCCTGATAAAAGTTATGAGGTCGCAAATAATAAATTAGAACGAGAACGAAGGGGTTGAACATGAGGGATAAAAACAAAGGCTTCACCTTGATCGAGTTGATGATCGTCGTGGCGATCGTGGCGATTCTGGCGGCGATTGCCGTGCCGAGTTATATCGATTATGTGCGGCGGGGAGCGATTCCTGAGGGGCTGGCGGCATTGTCGGACGAGAAAGTGAAGATGGAGCAGTACTTCATGGACAACCGAGGCTATGCGGGCAAATGCACGGGCGCCGATGCCCCCTATCCTGTTCAGGTCGGGAAGTTCGCGATTACTTGTGCGCTGCCGGGCGCGAGCGCGATAGGCTATACCCTGACCGCAACAGGAAGCGGGACCGTCGATCAATTCATCTACACGATAGACAACAGGGACACCAAGACGACAGCTTCGACGGGCGTCTGGGGAAAGAGCAGCACCGCCACACCCAGTTGCTGGATATTGAAAAAAGACGGCTCTTGTTGATGATGTGAGGCAGACCATGAAAACGAGAAAAAACATTCGGGGCTTTTCACTGATCGAACTGATGATTGTCGTTGCTCTCATCACGCTTTTTCTGGTAGCGGCAGTGCCGAGCATTCGGCTTTATCTTGAAAGCACCAAAGTCAGAAATGTGGCCGAGTCGATCGAAAGAGGGTTGCAGAGAACGAAGTTTTACGCAGTGAAAAACAATGTGCCTGTTGAGTTCGTGCTGAACACCGCCGCGCAGAGTTGGACGATCTGGCAGTTGGACACGACGGCAACGCCTGCCAAGCAGACCCTTCTGTTGGAGACGTTTGTGTGGGGCGACGGCACCAGGGGGCATGGCTGGACAGCGGTGAGCGCGGGTGTGATTCCTGCGACAGCGCTCGATGATGGTCAAGCCAGAGTCACTTTTGGCAAAGGAAGCGGCTGGCTGTTGCGCAAAAATTTGTCGGCGGCCACGGTTCCGCCCAAAAATATTACCGTGACGAGCGCGATGGAGGGCACGCGCCGTCTGCAAGTTGATGTGCTGATGACAGGAGGCGTTCGCGTGTGTGATCGTGATCTGCCCGAGGACGATTACAAGAGTTGCCGCTACACCGCTCTGCTATGAGACATGAGCGAACCAACCATTAAATAAAGACAAGTAAAAAAACACAAACAAGGGGGATGGTGATGAAGGCTCAACTTTCAAAGATGTACAGAAGAACTTCAGCAAGCGCTCAAGCCGGAGCGATGCTTATCGAAGTTTTGATCTCTGTCCTGCTTTTCGCTTTGGGCATTGTGGCGTTGGTCGGTTTGCAGGCGCGCTCGTTCAGCACGACGGACGATATGCAGTACCGCACCGAAGCCATCCATCTTGCCAATGCGTACATGGGGCAGATATGGGCGTCGGGGTTGCAAGGCAGTGCGCTCGAAGTTTTTCAAACGAAGGGAGAGCAATGGGGTGATTTTCGTGATCGGGTGGTCGGCCTGAACGGTTTTCAGGGCATCCCCGGCGGGCAGCCTCCGATCGTGACCGTGACCGATACGACGATTACCGATACGCCTGCCGGAGGCACGGCGCCGGTCACGATGCCGATAGCGGATATCACGATCACGATCTCCTGGCTGGACAGAGACGGAATCACAAAACACAACTATGTGCAGACTTCATCCATAGGATATTGAGATCATGAAAATAATGAACGGCTCGATGAAAAAACAAAAAGGCGCGACGATTGTTGAATTGATGATCGCAGTTCTGATCGGCACGCTGGCGATGTACGCTGTCTATCGGGTTTACGAAGGAACGGAGCGCGCCAAGCGGACGATCGCTACTGTCGGCGACGCGCAGATGTCGGGGCTGTATTCCACTTTTTTGCTGGAAGAAAGCATTCAAAACGCCGGTTTCGCTTTGATGTTCAACAAAACGAGCCTGATGAAATGCCCCAATAATCCGATCGGCGCGCCCGCGACGCCTTCGGACACCTCCGTGGCGCTTTCTCTGAAACCGTTGCCTGTGGTCATTGATCGGTCGCCGGATACGGCTCGTTCCGACTTCGCCAACTTCGACGACATCTATGTGTTCGCCGGGCGCTCGTCTCGCTATGTGATGCCGCTGACGGTCGATGGCGCCAACGCCAATACGCCTTTCGGCTTCATCAAAGACACGGTTTTGGTGGACACGCAAACGAGCGCGTGCAACCTTTATCTCGTGACCGCAGATATTGCGGCGGAGCCGTCAGGAGCGCCCGTCAGCACACCCGTCAGCGCGAACATTCATGGAGCGGGAGGAGCGACGCCTGTCAGCGGGGCGAAGCTGATTAGTTTGGGTGTGCCGTCGCGGCTTCGTTACTATGTCGATGAACACAACACCTTGCAGGTGGAAGTGTGGAATCTGGACACCAGCTCAACAAATCCAAATCCGACGGGGCAATGGATTCGCACTCGCACCGACCCCATCATTTCCGGCGTGATGCTGCTGCGGGCGCAATACGGCATTGACACGACGGTCACAGAAACCAATCCGGGAAGCGGCGTCACCGCTTGGGTGGATGCGGACGTTCCGTGGGACATGAGCACCTTGCAGGGGCTTACCAACCCCGTCACGGTTGACCAAATCAAGGCGATTCGCCTGGCGCTGATCGTGCGCACGGATGAGCCGGAAAACTCGGCCACGTTCAATCAGGCGACCGACTTCAACGTGTTTCAAAGCTGCCCCACTGCCGGCGGTTGCGGAGAGGCCATAAAGGTAAGTTTCCCGGCGGGGACAGGCAAGGGCGGCACGACCTACCGTTATCGAATGTACGAAAAAGTCATTCCGTTGAGAAACACGCTTTACAACTTGCCTACAACCTAACTTAAAGATTGGGGTGATGGAAATGAAAAAAAATCAAATCAGGAAGGCAGCTCGAAATTCAAGGGGGAAGACGTTCCTCAAGCAACGCGGTATCGTTTTGCTGGTGACGCTTCTGGTGCTGGTGGCGATGATGCTGGTGTCCGTCGGCATCATGCGTTCGGTCGATACCTCGACGATGGCCGTGAGCAACATGGCTTTCCGGCAGGCCGCCGAAGCCTCGGCGAATCAAGCGATTGAAACGGCGGTCAAGGATTTGTTCAACGGCGCTTTGGCAGGCGAGACGGCGTACAACAATGCCGCGCCAGATTACTTTGCCTGGTATTCCCCGAGTGATGATAACGCGCAAGGAATTCCTGACTTCCGGCTCAACGCGATTCGCGGAGAAACGGATGAAAATTCTAAAAACACTACCCGAACGCTCATTGAAAGAATGTGTTCCGCGCAAGGACAACCCAATCCTCCGACGGTGGTGTGTCTGGCGGAGACGCTCGCCGATCGCCCGGGCGTCGATAACAGTATCAACAAGGCCGGCGAAGATCAGGATGACTTGAATGCTTCAGGTTCTTCCGGCGGCGGCGGCGGCGCCGTCAGCGCGAATTTGTACCGCATCAGTGTGCGTGTTGACGGCCCCAATGGGTCGGTGGCCTACGCGCAAGCGGTGATTTCTCGACCGTAATCCATGAATTTATAAATAGATCCATATAAATAAATCAAGGGGGCATCATGAAAAACCATTCACATTTTTTGCGGGCGAAGCGTTCGACACTCCGGAGCGAAAGCCTGTTTCTTGCTCTGGGGCTTCTGCTTCCGGGCAGCCTGCTGGCGCAACCTGTGCAGTTGTCGGATACTCCCTTGGCGGCGGAAAGCAGAACGCCTACTGCTGTTATGTTGATTGCCGACGATTCCGTGAGTATGAGCGCTGCTTTTACGCCCGATAATCTCGGCGCCGGTACAGGCACCGATACGAGCCTCCTTATTCAGAGCGCTTGCTATACGACGGCGACGACGACGACCTGCGGCACCACAGCGCCGCTGTCCGCTTGCTGGAATACCTGCGACACGACAGACGCCTATACCGGCGCCAACTATACGGCGGTCAAGGAAATCTTCAAAGGCGGGCAACCGCCCTTGTCGGCGGCGGCGCTCAACGGCATGGCGTACAACCCTCTCGTCACCTATACCCCGCCCATACAACCGGACGGCACGTCTTTTCCCAGCATGGACGGAAGCTCTGCCGCCAACGGCGGCGCGGGCTGGACAAACGTGGTTTGGAACACATCCTTGTGGACAGCCAATAACCGGCCTCCTGCCGTCAATCTGAAAACGTTGACCTTGGCCAACACGGCAATACAGTCCTATGCCTTGCAAAACCGATACATGATAGGGGCGAAGTTGCCTTCGGCGACGATGACGTCCCCGCCCATCACCGTCAGCGGAACCGGAAGCGCGACGACTTATACCTTTCCTGTCCATTACTTTCGCACCAGTGTCAAATGGTGCAAATCAAAGCGGACATCGGGGGTGATGATCGGCTCCGCCGATCCGGGGGCGATCAGCGTGGCGGGAACCAAGCTCTCGTTCGGCAACTGCGCCGATGAATATTTGGCCGGCACCTACATCTATCCGTATTACTATTCGCCGTCGGCGGATTACAATCTCGATGTCAACGCCGCCAACAATTTGAACAAGCCGGCGTTTGATCTGGTGGTGCTCGATCCGGTCAATATCAAAGTGGCTACGGTCAACGCGGAGAACAACTGGACTTTCACTGTATCGGGAACGGTGAATCACTGGTATCTCGACGAGGTCGAAGGGACGAAGGTAAAAATAACGCGCACAGCCCAGGAAGAGATCACCAATTACGCCAACTGGGCGGCGTATTACAGAAACCGCTTTGCCGCCGTGAAGGCCGCCGCTTCGCTGGCTTTTTCGGGCATTCACGGCAACCGTATTTCAGCGGGCTTCGTGACGATCAACACGACGGCAACCAGAATGCCTGCCTCACTGGGGACGCTCGAAGATTTTGGCTCGGCGTCGAGCGCGCCGAACCGGACGACGTTTTATAACAACTTGATCGGTTTTGAAGCAAATGGATCAGGCACGCCGTTGAGAACAGCGCTTGACGCTGTCGGCAACAAGTTCGGTTCTACTTACATCAACGCGAGCAGCGCGAACTCCTGCCAGAAAAATCATGTGATCATGTTTACCGACGGACGCTGGAATGACAGTTATTCAAGAGTGGGAAATTGGGATATGTCTGTTCAGCGCGCGCTCCCGACGACAGGCAATATCGACATTTATGGAACCTCCATGAACCCTGCGGCGACAGGAACGCCATGGCCGACGCCGATTTACGATGCCACAAACACCGCCAATACGCTGGCCGACATCGCGCTCTATTATTGGAGCAATCGGCTTGGTCCCGCAACCTTGGGCAACAAGGTAGCGGCAGTGCAGGGAAAGGATCCGGCAACTTGGCCGCATTTGAATTTTCACGGAATGGGATTTGGCGTCAAGGGAACTTTGCCGTCGAGCGATCAGAAGGCGACGCTGGCGAAGATTAAGAACAAGACGCTTCACTGGCCGTCGCCTAACGCTACCACCAATCCCTTGACGACGGTCGATGATCTTTGGCATGCGACGGTCAACGGCTTCGGACGCTATGTGAGCGCCGGGTCTCCCGACGATTTCCGCCGTGGTCTCAACGGGATTCTGAATGAAATTTCGAACATCAGCGGCGCGCGCGCGGCTTCTGCTTTCACGAACCGCAATACGACGGACAGCGACGCCGACAATTACAACTACTCGGTTTCTTTTTTGTCGGGGTGGAGCGGAGATGTCGTTCGCAGAAACATTCTTCCCTCGGGCGAAGTCGATATGAAGGCAGGCAATACGGCGTCTGCCGCCGCCAATCTTGAAACCGTATTGACGGCGACAGGAACTTCGACGCCGTGGCTTGATGCCCGCTTTATTTTCACGCGGAAAGGCGGGGAATATTCTTCGGTCAATGCGATTCCTTTCCAATACGATTATCTGACGCCGGCGCAGCGCGGCAATCTGGGAGCGAGCGCCTCCACGCAGAAAAAAATGATTGCTTATTTGCGCGGCGACAAATCCAATGAGGGCGACGGCGCAGGAAGATTCCGGCCACGGACAGGCCAGCTGGGCGACATCGTTGACGCCGCGCCGATCGTGGTAAAAAATCCGGGGTGGAATTACGACGACAATAAGAATAGCGGATATGAGGATTTTACAAAGACCAACAAAGCTCGTGACACGATGGTGTATGTCGCGGCCAACGACGGCATGCTGCACGCCTTCGACAAGGATTTGAACGAACGGTGGGCGTACGTTCCGATGGACATCATTCGTGATCCGGCCGCCGGCGGCATCGCTGCTTTGAGTTTTCAGAACGACGATCCCATTCATCCGTTCCGGCATTTGTTTTACGTCAACGCGACGCCGCGGACGCAGGATGTCAAGATCGGCAAGGAGTGGAAAACGGTATTGGTGGGCGGCTTGGGTAAAGGCGGGAAGTCGTATTACGCGCTCGATGTCACCGACAGCAAGGCAGTCACCAATGAAGCCGCTGGCGCTCAAGCGAAATCGCTGTGGGAATTTACCGATCCCGACATGGGCTACACCTTCGGCAGACCCATTTTGACAAAAACCAACGCCTGGGATAATCCGGATGCGCCCGGAGAAACAAAGTGGGTGGCCATTCTTCCTTCGGGATACAGCAACGCCAGCGGCAAAGCCTGCCTCTTCTTTGTTGACTTGGCAACCGGCGCCAAGGTCAGCGGCAGAGATGAACTTTGCACCACCGAAGGAACGGCAAACGACCCTCTGGAAATGGTCGCTATCGGCGGGTATGTCAAAGACCCGCACGATCAGGTGATGCTCTATGTTTATGGCGGCGATCAGAAGGGAAATTTCTGGCGCTTCGATTTGACCGACACTGATTCGACCCATTGGATTGCCGAAAAATTTGCGATGCTTCAAGACAGCGCCGGCAACAAGCAATATGTGACGACAGAGCCGTGGCCGCAGGATTCCGAAACCGGCGGACATTTTGTGCTGGTCGGCACGGGCGGATTCCGAAACGATGCGGATTTGACCGCGAAGACTCCGGTCAACACGTTCTACTCTTTCTACGACAACTGGCCTGCGCCCATAACGCTACAGAGTCGCGGCAACTTGTCTGAAATATCGAGCGCGAAAGGAAACCTTCTTAGCGGAACATCGGATCCGGACAAAGGGTGGTATCAGGATATAGACGCCGGATACCACATCAATGTCAATCCGCAGTCGGCATTCTACATTGCGGCATGGGCGGCGAATTCGTACATCAGCAATACGTCCACGAACCCGTGCAGCATGGCGACGCTTAGCGGCAAGTTCTACGCTCACACCGTCTCGCGCGGCAAACCTGCTCTTGGCGAAACCACAGCGGGAGCGGGAGACGGCACGATTCCTTACATCTCGGTGCCGACGGGAATCTCCGGCTTTACGCTTCTTTCGGTTTTGGGACACGATGGAAATTCGAGACTGACCATAGGGATTGACGATACTTCCGGCAGCCTGATTACTCTTGACAACAACAGCGATCTTGGCAAGCTGGGCGGCTCTTCTCCGGCAAGCAACCTCCCGAGCGTCCCCAAGCGGATTGGTATTCGGTTTATCGACAATTGAGTGGTGGCGCCAAGAAAACGCCTTGCGTGAATACGCAAGGCGTTTTCGCATGATGCTTCCAGAAAAGGAGATACCCTTAAAACGCGGGATGGTTACCCTAAAAGTACCCCCAAAATTTCTGGCTGTCAATGGATATGCTTAGATACTGCTGGACGGTAACTGACTGTTTTCCCTATGAAAAAAGCCGCCTGATGGATGTTATCGGACGGCTTTGGATATAGGGCTGGCTCCTCGACCAGGGCTCGAACCTGGGACCTGCGGATTAACAGTCCGTCGCTCTACCGACTGAGCTATCGAGGAAAGAGGCGCAATTCTAGCAGGTCGCGGGGGAAAGGGGAAGGCGGGGGTCGCCCCTACGAAGGGATGATGCAAAAGGCGCGATGCTCACCCCTGCAACAAAAATATGGCCGGGCGTTTCTGATACACCGCGCCATCGGCATCGCGCCATTCGAGGATGGGGCGGGTGATGACGGTTTCGCCGGCAAGGGTAAGGTCGGCCGCGACGCACAGTCGCGACTCGGGGTGCAGCGCGCGAATGATCGAAGCCAGCAGCGCGGCGTTGCGATAGGGCGTCTCGATGAAAATCTGGGTAGCGTGTTGTTGCCGCCGCGATTCTTGTTCCAGATGGCGCAGGGTTTGAACGCGGGCATCTTCGGGAATCGGCAGATAGCCGTGAAAAGTGAAGCGCTGGCCGTTCATGCCGGACGCCATCAGCGCCAGCAGCAGTGACGAAGGGCCGACCAGCGGTTTGACGGGAACGCCGCGTCGATGCGCGAGCGCGACGAGTGGAGCGCCGGGGTCGGCGACGCCGGGACAACCGGCATCGGTCAGAATACCCAGATCGGTTCCGGACAAGCAGGGCGCCAGCAAGGCGGCAAGCGCATCTGAATCTACGGCGGCTGCGTCGGGCGATAAGGGCGGCAAGGGCTGAATGTCGAGCGCCGCGATAGCGTTGGGCAAGTCCAGCGTTTTGAGAAAAGCGCGCGCCGGTTTCGGCGTTTCGACCGCCCAATAGGTGAGGCGGCGGGCGATGTCGAGCGTTTGCGCGGGCAATACGGTTTCCGGAGCGACGGCGCCCAGCAGATTGGGAACGAGGTACAGCGTGCCGGTCGTCATGGCGCAGAATGAGAAATGAGGGGCGGCTGATGCAGCAGCGGATTGACGCCTTCGGCGCGCAGCAATCGCGCCAGCGCAATTAGCGGCAGACCGATCAGAGCGGTGGGATCGTCGTTGTCGATGCGCTCGAAGAGCGCGATGCCGAGGTCTTCGGAGCGCACCGCACCGGCGCAGTTGTAGGGCTGCACGGCGTGAAGGTACGCCTCGATCTCGGCGTCGGTCAGCACACGATACGTCGTGGCGATATCGACGCGCACGCTACGGCAGCGTCCGGCTTGCGGATTGAACAGCGCCAAGCCGGTGCGGAAAATCACGGTTTTGCCGGACAGCGTTCGCAACTGCTTGCGGGCGTTGTCGAAATTGCCGGGCTTGCCGACGGCGACGCCGCCGGAATCGGCCACCTGATCGCCGCCGATGATCAAAACGCGGGGAGAGTCATCAGAGCGCTTTTGATTCAGTGGCGCACATTCCTGCACTGCCAGCCCCCACCCTAACCCTCCCCCAGAGGGGGAGGGAATAGGGCTCCTTCCCCCTTTGGAGGAAGGTTGGGATGGGGGCAATGGGGACAAAGAATGAAGCGTCAACGCCTCACTTAAAACCGCGCCAACTTGTTGCGCGACCGCCCTCGCCTTGGCCTCGGACAATCGCAACACCAGTTGCGACGGCGTTTCCCCCGGCAACGGCGTCTCGTCGATCTCCGGCGCGCAAACGGAAAACGGCAAGTTGAAGCGTTCCAGCAGCGCTTGCCGATATGGCGAGGTAGAAGCGAGGATCAGATGAACGGGGGACATAACAGGATCAGGATAACAGGAATCAGGATGTCTGACACCTGACATGGACGCCAAGCGATTGGCGGGATAATATCCTGAAATATTCAATCGGAAAGGTTTCATCGCGCCATTTTGATTCAAGCCGGAATACTGCAAACCCCCGCCCCTTCGGGGCGACCTTTTTCAAAAGGGGTCTTGCCGGCGGGGCTATCGCGGAGACAGGGCTAAATCGAAAACACCTCATCAGAAGCAAAATTCACGTCGTAAAACTCACCGCCTCATGTCAAAACTTTCTATCCCGCCGCTCATCATGAATCGTCTCGCCCGCTGGTTGCCGGGCTTGCCGGAGTTGTTGAGCTATGACCGCAAGCCGCTCAAGCGCGACGTGATTGCCGGCTTGTCGGTGGCGGCGGTGTCGCTGCCGGTCAGCATCGCTTACGCGCAACTGGCCGGGTTCAGCCCGGTGGTGGGCCTTTACAGCACGATTCTGCCGATGGTGGTCTATGCTTTTTTCGGCTCGTCGCGGCAGTTGATCGTAGGGCCCGATGCGGCCACGTGCGCGATGATCGTGGCGGCGTTGACGCCGCTGGTAACAGCGGGCGACGATCCCGATTACTATCACGCGCTGGCGGTGTCGTTGACTTTATTCACCGGCTTTTTCTGCCTTTTGGCGGGACGCTTTCGCCTCGGCTTCCTTGCCGATTTGTTGTCGCGCTCCATTTTGATGGGACTGTTGAATGGCGTCGCGGTCATCATCATCGTCGGGCAGTTGGGAAAAGTTTTCGGCATCGACATCGAAGGCAAAAATGTCGTCAGACAACTGATTTCATTTTTCGGGCAAGCGCACGGGCCGCATTGGCCGACATTGCAACTCTCGCTGGGACTCGTTTTGCTTTACCTAATCTTGATGCGTTTCTGGCGCAAGGGGCCGTCGGCGTTGATCGTGGCGGCGGCGGCGATCGTCGTCAGTTTTGCGTTCGATCTGGGAGGCAAAGGCGTGGCAGTCATCGGCGCGATTCCGTCGGCGTTGCCGCGTTTGCACTGGCCGGCGTTGCCGCCCGAATCCTGGGGAACATTGCTGCCGGCAGCGGCGGCGCTGGCCTTCATCAGCTTCAGCAGCGCGACGTTGACAGGCCGCAGCTTCGCCGCCAAAAACGGCTACGACATCGACAGCAACCGCGAACTCATCGCGCTCGGCGCGACCAACATCGCGTCGGCGTTGTCGCAAGGATTCGCCATCAGCGGGGCAGATTCGAGAACCGCCGTCAACGATGCGGCAGGCGGCAAAACGCGGATGGTGCAGATATTCGCGGCGTTGGCGATCTTGCTGGCGTTGCTGGTGTTGACTTCGCCGCTCGCGTATCTGCCGAGAGCGGCGCTGGGCGTCATTCTGATCGTCAGCGCCATCGGCTTGATCGATCTGCGCATGTTCACCAAACTCCGCGAAGTCAGCGCTTCGGAATTTAGGGTTGCGTTGGCGACGTTGTTGGCGGTGGTGTTCACTGGCGTGATGCAGGGCATTTTGCTGGCGGTGTTGCTGGCGCTCTTTCGTTTTCTGCTGCGCACGGCGCGACCGGCGGATCATCGTCTCGGGTTGATCGAAGCGCAAGGCGATTTTTACGAGATCGAGCATTACCCGGAAGCGAAAGAAGTGGCGGGCTTGTTGTTTTATCGCTTTGAGGCGTCGTTGATTTTCTTCAACGCCAATTATTTCAAGCAGCGCTTGACCGAGCGAATCGAAACGTCACAAATATCCATTCGCTGGGTGGTGATTGACGGGCGCTCGATCAACAACATCGACTTGACCGGCGCGCTGATGCTCTACGATCTGGGCAAAACACTGGCGGCGCGCGGCATCGTGCTGGCGCTGACAGGACGCTCCGAAAAAATCATGAAGTGGATGCGAATGCAGCGCGGCGGCAACGAAACCTTGCCGATACGCTTGTTCCAAAATCGGCGGCTGGCGCTTGAAGCGTATCGCAACGAGGTATCAGGGATCAGGGATCAGGAATCAAGTATCGGGAATCAGATGTAGGGGCGACCTGCGGTCGTCCGCCGAAGACTATCAAAGTGAAGGGCAGGACATGGAAACAACGCCTGAAAATACTGTGGTTGATTCCGAATATTGGCGGATCAACAAGAAAAAATTTGAGCGCAGATTGAAAAAACTCATCGTTGTGATGGTGCTGCTGTTTCTGGCAGCGGTTCTCGTTCGAATGCAGTATTGCGACTACATGAAAAGAGCGCGTGTTTCGGAGTTTGTGATTAGCCTTCGTGCAGCACAGGATGCTATTACCGAACAACTCAAAGAAAACCCACCAAAAAAAATCGACCCCAATCTGGCAAAACTGATTCCTGCCGAATTGAGTTTCAGTGTTGAGGGCAGGCGCGCGCAGATCAGCTACAAGACTGTTTCTTCGGAAGGGAAAATCATCGCCTTTAGCCCGCAATTCGGAGTGTTGCTCGTACTGACGCCGCAGGCCGAGAACGACGCCGTGACGTGGACTTGTTGGGCGTCGGCAAGTTTGCTCAGAGACATTCCCCTTTCGTGTCGTGACAACAAACCTTCGGCGCAGAGTTCCACGAGTGCGCGTTGAAATATCTAATCCCCGAAGGGGCGGGAAAGGGTAATCCTGTTTGGTTAAATAATAAGCAAGCGCAGATGGGTTTTGCTGCGCTCAACATCGTTGACACCTTGTCCGCATCTTCGCTCACTTGCGCGCCCGACAAGGCGTGCAGCACCGCGCCTTCGCCGGAAAAGCCGCGCGCTTTTTCGGGCGACAGGCCGATGGTGAGACGTCCGCCGGGCAGCTCCAGCACCCAGGCCGATGCCGTGGGCAGCGACGCGGCATTGGTCTCCGACCCATAGACGCGCAACCGCGTGGCAAAGCGCAGCAGCGGCTCAATGACGCGCAGGCGCTCCGGCCCGGCGACGCAGGCCGCGCCCGCGCCGGGCTGCGTGGCCAGCCGCAGGCCACGGGCGGCGCGGGTGACCCACATCACGGTTTTGGTCGCGCTGGCGCGCGGCAGCGATTGCGCGAACTGGCGCGTGGCGGCGGCGTCCAGATCGTGCTGCAAGCTCATGCCGGCGGCGAGCATTTGCGTTTCGGCAAAGCCCTTGAGCCAGCGCGTGGGCAGGGTCACTTTTTCTTCGACCACGGTGCCCGCCGTGGTGGTGACGCGCAACTCGTCGCGTCCCACGTTCAGGTGCAACGGCTCCGTGCCCCGCAAACCGGCCAGCGCCTGACGCAGCGGCGGATTTACGTCCACATTGGTCACGCCCGCCGCCAGGTGATACACATCGAGCGCCGCCGCATCGACATCGAGCCGCGCATACACGCCGCAGCAGACGCTGAACGATTCAAACCGCAAGCCTTCATGGCTTGCCGTGACGACCGGATCGGCGGCGCGCAAGATCGCCGCCAGCGTGTTCGGCGGCACGTAAAACCGCGTGCGCGCCACCCGCGCCAAAACGAGCAGCGCCTGCGCGACAGCCGTCGGATGCTCGAC
>JAITBX010000034.1 GCA_031283405.1 Burkholderiales bacterium
AAAAGAAATTAAGTGCAAGTTTGCCGCAGATCAGTACAAGTTGTCCAGTATTTGGCAAAAAAGTAACCCTGCGGCAAGCGGCGGGAAAAAGCAACGAAAAACTTTCGTCCAGGAAAATAGCCGCGCGGTGGGTGTGGAAAATGAACGGATAATTGGCTGTGGGCGCTTACTTTTCGACCCGCTCGCCCCCCCAGCCGGAAACAAATTGCCCCCGCAAAAGCAAGCCGCCCCGTTTTCACGGGGCGGCTTGGGGTTAACGGTTGAAGCCAGGCACAGTCGCCTGCGCCGGAGAAACGCCGGCACAGGCTCAACCACTCAGTGCGACGCGCCCTTGAACGCACCCAGCCCGGTTTCCGAACGTATCTTCTGATCTTCAAAGTCCTCACGCTCTTTCTTCGCTTGAGCGCTTTGATCGAGCAGAGAGATGATCCAGATGCACACGAACGCCAGAGGCATCGAGAAGATGGCCGGCGAAGCGTAGGGGAACGGCGCGCTACCTTTGGCGTTGCCCAGCGTGGCCTCCCAAACGGCCGGAGACAGCACCGTCATGGTCAGCGCCGAGATCAGGCCGATGAAGCCGCCGATGACCGCGCCTTTGGTCGTGCATCCCTTCCAGAGAATCGAAAGGAACAAGGCCGGGAAGTTGGCCGAAGCCGCGATGGCGAAGGCCAAGCCCACCATGAAGGCAACGTTCTGCTTCTCGAACACGACGCCAAGGAGAATCGCCACGATACCGAGACACACGGTGGTGATCTTGGAAACGCGCAATTCTTCTTGCGAGGTGGCTTTGCCTTTCTTGATCGCCGAGGCGTACAAGTCGTGCGACACCGCCGAAGCGCCGGAGAGCGTCAACCCCGCAACCACGGCGAGAATCGTCGCAAAGGCCACCGCCGACATGAAGCCGAGGAAGGCGTTGCCGCCAACCGCGTTGGCCAGGTGAACCGCCGCCATGTTGGAGCCGCCTTTCAGAGCGCCTGCCGCGTCGAGGAACTGAGGTTCCTTGCTGACGAAAACGATGGCGCCGAAGCCGATGATGAAGGTCAAGAGATAGAAATAGCCGATCCACGTCGTCGCCCACATCACGCTCTTGCGCGCCTCTTTGGCGTTAGGCACGGTGAAGAAGCGCATCAGGATGTGCGGCAGGCCGGCCGTACCGAACATCAGCGCCATCCCCAGAGATATGGCGGAAATGGGGTTGGAGACGAAACCGCCCGGTCCCATGGTCGAAGCGCTTTTCTTGACATCGATGGCTGCCGAAAAGAGTTTTTCGGGGCTGAAGCCGAAGTTCCACATCACCATGAACGCCATGAAGGAAGCGCCGCCGAGCAACATACACGCTTTGACGATTTGCACCCACGTCGTCGCGGTCATGCCGCCGAAGAGCACATAAACCATCATCAGCACACCGACGATAATCACTGCGTAGAGGTAATCCAGACCGAAGAGCAGTTTGATGAGCTGTCCTGCGCCCACCATTTGTGCGATCAGGTAGAACGCCACCACGACCAGCGTTCCGGCTGCGGCGAAAACCCGAACCGGAGACTGATTGAAGCGGTAAGCCAGCACGTCGGCGAAGGTGAACCGCCCCAAATTGCGCAGGCGTTCGGCGATCAGGAAAGTAATGATCGGCCAGCCCACTTGAAAGCCAATGGCGTAAATCAAGCCATCGAAGCCGGACGCCATGACCATCGCGGAAATCCCCAGAAAGGACGCCGCCGACATGTAGTCGCCGCCGATGGCCAGACCGTTCTGGAAGCCCGTGATGCCGCCGCCGGCGGTATAAAAGTCCGCCGCCGAACGGGTGCGCGACGCCGCCCATTTGGTGATCCACAGCGTAATCCCGACGAACAGGACGAACATCCCGATGGCTGTCCAGTTAGTCTCCTGCTTTTGTGTTTCCTCGATTGTGCCGGCTGCCCAGCTCAGTGCGGGCAGAAGCGCCGCCGCCAAAGCGATCGCGCTTGCCGAAAACGCCTTCATGCGCAGGGAAACCCCTTGTTTTACTGCTCTCATGACTTCACCTCTTTTTCAAGAACTTCCTTCACCATTTGATCAAATTCACGATTGGCTTTATTGACGTAAATTGCAGTCAAAACAATCGTCAACACGATAACGCCGAACCCTGCGGGACTCCCCCAGGTTGTGTACCACCCTTCGGCGACCGGTGTCGCAAACAGCGATTTATCGAACGCGATGATCCCGATAAACCCATAGTAAGCTACAAGCACTACGATGGTCAGCCACCACCCAAGAGTATTGCGCGTTTTGAGCAAACGCTGATACTGAGGGTTTTGCCGAATCCGTTGAGTCAGTTCTGAGGCCATTTGTTCCTCCTTGTGGATAATGAGTTAACCCGCGCCTAGATTAACAGCTTTTTCAAAAGTCGCTGCAATTAAAAAAACGGCCATAATAAGCGTGGAGCGGTTGTTGCATTCGGGAGACAAATTATAACGAGATTGTTGCTTGATTGAGAAAATATTTTGAGAAAATTAGCCCCATCTCGGAAGTGGTTTATTGTCGCGGATTTTCGCCGGAAAAGGCAGCAATACCCCTTTTCGTAAAACAGCTTTCGCGCGTGGGCTTTCGATGAATGTTATAGATTGTAATAATGCGTGCAGGCGCTTACTGCCGTTACTGCGGGCGGCGGCAGAATCCTTTGCAATTCAATATGGAGCGCGCTATTCAAAATCGCCCTGACCGAGCCGGCTGGGTGGTGGTGGCGGCGGCGGCGGCAACGCGCTGCCGGTTTCCGGAGGTTTGTCCGAAACGCTGGAAGAAGAAACCGGCGCCAACGCCGGCGATTCGCTGTGTCCCCGCGCTTGCAGCGCCAGATACATCATTCCGACCGTGATGGCGTCGTTCATCGCGTCATGCCGAGGCAGCGCGGGAATATGAAGATTCTTGATGATCGTTTCCCAGCTCAGGTCGATGTAGCCGTCCGGATAATCGGCAAAGCGCCAATCGTAATAATGACCGGACACTTCGACTTCATGGTTGGGCAACGCCGCTCCCAGTATCGGCTTGAGATGTTTGTTCAACACCGCAATATCATATTGCAAGTAATAGCCCAGCAAGGTTCTGCCGCCGGTGAAACGAAGAAATTTTTCCAGCGCCTCTTCGAGCGGCAAGCCGGCGTCGAAATCGCGCGGGCGCAAGCCGTGCACGCGGATATTTTCGTGATCGAGCGCCCGCTGCGGTTTTATCAAGGTGTAAAACGCATCGCTGGTGCGCAAGCGATTGCCTTCGATGCGAACCGCCGCGATCGACAAAATTTCGGCTTCCTTGACTTTGAGCGAAGAGGTTTCGCAGTCGATGCTGACCAACGCCCCGTCGTCCTCGCTCAACAAGGGGCGATAGGCTTCTTTCAGATGGCGCAATCGCCAAAGACGCCGCCAGCTTTGCCACAGTTTTCCCGGCATCTCAAAACCTGTCGAGTTGATAACGCTGGTTGATCGTTTGCTTGAACCGCTTCACCACCAGCAGCGCGTCTTTCAGCAAATCCTTGTCGCGCATATTCAGCGACGCCGTGTCGATCTCGTTGGTCAGTTTTTTCTTGCCTCGCAAAAGCTCCAGCCCGGCGTTCAGCCGCAAGTGCATGAGAAACGCCAACGATTCCGAAATATCGTCCGCCGGCGCTCGCTTCAAAATGCCTTTTGACACCAGCGCTTCGAGCCGGTCGAACGTGTTGGTCGCCATGATGTTCATTTCCAGCGCCAAGATACGAATGCCGTGCACCAACGGAAAGATGCCGGCCTTTTTGAGATCCAGCCGCACATTTTCTTCGCGGTTGAGCAGTTGCCACCAGAAACCGCCGTCGGCTTTCTGATTCGGAAATTGCTCGATGGGAAGCGCCATCCGCGAGAACCAGGTGGCGTCGTCGGACAAGCCGGCGCGCAAGGCGTCGCGGCACACCGGCAGCCACGACGCCGGCCCCGAAATCGTTTCGGCGTCGAGGAAAATGGCCAGATTCATCAACGCTTCGCCCTGCGATTGCCAAGCCCAATCCTGCAACACACGAATCCAGTTTTGCGTCGTGTGTCGCCATTCTTTCCGGCTCACCATGATGCCGCCCGGGCAAAGCGGATAACCCAACCGCAACATTTGCTCGGTGAAATGGTCGGCAGCTTGCGCCACATCGTCTTCATTCTGACCGTCGCCGACGATCAAGGCGTTATCCTGATCGGTTTTCAGAATTTGCTCGCCGCGCCCTTCCGATCCCAACGCCAGCAACGCGCAACCGGCAAAAACGGCGGGCGGCGCCACCATTTGCCACAAACGCGCCATCAAGCGCGTGCTCAACACCTGAATCAAACGCGCCAACTGCGGCATCTTCATGCCTTGCGTCGCCAGCGATTCGACCAGCGCATCCATGTCGCGCGCCACTTTGGCGAGATCGCCGACGTTTGTCGCCATCTCCAATTGCTGCGAAATCAAATGCGAGTGGTTGGAAAAATAAGAGAGAAGATCAATCTGCGCCAGCGTGCCGACCGGCGCGCCTTTTTCTGTGACAACGATGCGATGAATGTTTTTTCGCGTCATCAGCAGCATGGCGTTGAAAAGATAATCTTCCTTGTCGCAACTCAAGAGGGAAAACTGCGCGCGATCTTTCACCGGCGTGTCGCCGGGAACGGCGGTCGCCACGATGTCGCGAAAATCGCTCGTGGTAAAAATCCCCGTCTTGTCGCCGTCGCGCACGAGAAGCGAGCGGCAACGCTGCTCCTTCATGAGCCGCGCTGCGCCGACGATAGTCTCGACGGCGTCAACGAATACCGGCGGGCGAAAACCGGCGTCGCTGATTTTCGCCGTAAAAAGATTTTGCCATTCCTGCCGATCCCGCTTCTGCGCCAATTGCCCGAATTTGTCGGAAACCGTCGCAAAAAAATACGCGCCGAATGCCGGGTTCTTGTCGGTCAGCGCGAGCACTTCCTGCCTCGGAAAAGCGCACAACAACGCTTCTTCGTGAGCTTCAAATTTGTGGAACGTTTTGCCGGTGGCCAGCGCGCGGCAATCGAAAGTTTCATATTCACCATAGACGCCGACGATCTCCTCGCCCGCCATCTCGCGCACGAGTCCCTTCAAGACCAGATAAAGCGAATCCACCGCGCCGCCAACCTGAAGAATTTCCTGATCGTCGCAAAAGAAAAAAACATCGGCAGAATCCGACAACGCTTGCGCCTCTGCCGGCGTCAGCAGATCAAACGGGGGGTGCGACAGATCAAAACGGGTTGCCATGACCGATCTCCAAAACGAAACGCCGCAGGTGATGAGCGAAATACAACCTGCCGGATCATTATATTTCAGGATTCTTCTTTCTTGTAAATAAGTTGCGGAAGCGGAATGCCATTTTTTTGCGATTGCGGCTTTCAACTGCTGACGCCAAAGCAGCCATCCCCCCTCCCTTGCGAGAGAGGAACCGAGAATAAAGGGAGTATGCTTAATCTAAAAACGCTTTATACTTCGCCCAACCGTCAAAGACGAGTAATTTCCCATGAAAAAACGAACAGCAACACTCATCGCCGCATTCCTGACTGCACTCATGGCCGCCTCGGCATCGAACGCCGGAGCGGCCGCTCCGAAGGAAAGCGCCCGTTCAAAAGCAGCGATCGCGCGAGTGACGCCGAGCTTGCAACAAGCGCTGGCAAAAAAGAAGCTGGGCTTGGGCGCGCCGGTTTTCATTCGGATATTCAAGGAATCGAAAGAACTGGAAGTGTGGATGCGCGCAGGAAATTCCGACGGGCGCTATGCGCTGTTCAAAACGTATCCGATCTGTACCTATTCGGGCAAGCTCGGCCCCAAACTGAAAGTGGGCGATTGGCAAGCGCCCGAAGGTTTTTATCGAGTTGCGGCGTCACAGATGAATCCGTACAGCAATTATCATCTGTCGTTCGATCTGGGTTATCCGAACGCTTATGATCGCGCGCAACAACGCACCGGCAGCGCGTTGATGGTGCATGGGAATTGCGTATCCATCGGCTGCTACGCGATGACCGACGGCGGCATCGAAGAAATTTACGCGCTGGTCGATGCAGCGTTGCGCGGCGGACAACCGGCGTTCGACGTTCACGTGTTTCCCTTCCGATTGACCGACGAAGCGCTGGCGTCGTACAAAACGCATCGCTGGCACGATTTCTGGAAGGAATTGAAACAAGGCTACGACGCTTTTGAAAAAACACGCACGCCGCCGGCGATTGCCGTGCGCAACAAACATTACGTCGTGCAGTAGGCAGCGCTCTCGGCGTTTCGCATCAACGGGCGACCGAGGACGGTCGCCCCTACGCCTACCCGCCGCAACCTACGCGCTGCTGCGCCTTAATTATTCGCCAACGCTTTTTTGCGTCGTTCGATCAAGCGCATCACCATCGGCGTGAAGATCAGTTGCATCGCCAGTTCCATTTTGCCGCCGGGCACGACCAGCGTGTTGGCGCGCGACATCCAGGAGTCGTGCAGCATCGACAGCAAATACGGAAAGTCGATGCCCGCCGGACGGGCGAAGCGAATCACGACGAGACTTTCATCGGCGGTCGGGATGGTGTGGGCGATGAAGGGATTGGAGGTGTCCACCACCGGCACGCGCTGGAAGTTGATGTGGGTGCATGAGAACTGTGGACAGATGTATCTCACGTAGTCGGGCATGCGCCGCAGGATCGTGTCGGTGACCGCCTCGGCGGAGTAGCCCCGCGTCGCCTTGTCGCGCTGCAGCTTCTGGATCCACTCCAGGTTGATTATCGGCACGACCCCGATCAGCA
>JAITBX010000054.1 GCA_031283405.1 Burkholderiales bacterium
ATTCGTGGCGGCCATAAGTTAGATTCCTTTTTGTTTTTTTTTTCTCGGTTTTCCACATGAAAAAACCGCCCGATGAATGCCATCGGACGGCTTGGATAGTTCTGGTACCGGGAGAGGGACTCGAACCCTCACAGTATCGCTACCGGCGGATTTTGAGTCCGCTGCGTCTACCAATTCCGCCATCCCGGCCAAGCGCGTTTGTGGCGCTTTTGTGTTGAGGCGGCATTATCGCAAAAAATTGGCGGTTGCGGGGAAAATCAGGAAGCAGATGCAGGGGCGACTTGTAGTCGCCCGAATTTTTGCGGGCGGCAGAATGCCGCCCCTACGCCCCTCCCGCCCCTTCGGGGCGCCCCTCCGCGCATGCTGAGCTTGTCGAAGCACCGCAAGCGGGAGAAGGGAAAGTATGCGCCGCGCCTACGGTTTTGCTGATCCCTGATCTCTGATTCCTGACATCTCAAGCCCCGCTATCTGTTCCTCAGGTAAACGTTGAACGCATAGCGCAGCCACGGGTCGTTTGTTTGGGTGTGCGGTTCGTGGATGACGCGCTGCCAGACGGCAGGCTCTGGCGGCGGGAAAAAAGTATCGCCGTCGAAGTCGGCGTCGATTTCGGTGAGAAAGAGAACGGCGGCAAGGGGCAACGCTTGCCGGTAAAGCTCGCCGCCGCCGATGCAGAAAACGGGAGCGGGTCGGTCGGCGACGGCCAGCGCGGCTTCCAGCGTCGGAACCGCTTGGACGCCGGCGGCGGCATAGGCGGCGCTATTGGCAGAACTGCGCGTCACGACGATGTTTTGGCGTTGCGGCAAGGCGCGCGGCAACGATTCCCAGGTTTTTCGTCCCATGACGACGGTGTGACCGGTGGTCAGTTCCCGAAAATGCCGGAGGTCTTCCGGCAGCCGCCAAGGGAGCTGCCCGGCTTGCCCGACGACGTTGTTCCGCGCTTTGGCGGCAATGACGGCAAACGGAAAAGGCGGCAGATAAAACGCCGTATTAGCCAGAATCGCTGGTATAGTAGTGTATGACATATCGCGCTCGATAAGTGCGGCAAGTTCACTCGTAAAGACACCATCGTGTATTATCCTCGTTCATTAGTCAAATTCATCGTTCTGGGCTTTATTCTGGTCAGCGTGCCGCTCATCTTTGCGCTGTACAAGCTCAATATGGCGCTCAACGAATTGACGTTGCAGAGCCGTGAGAGTGTGGTCAATTCGGTGATAACGGCGCGGCTGTCGCGGCAGTTTCTCGAACAGGCGGGAACGCTGGAACGTTTGGCGCGGCAATACACGATTCTCGAAGATCGCGCGGTGCTTGATGACTATGTGCAAGTGCGCGAGATGCTGGCGGAGACGCGGGGGCAGTTGATACAGTTGGACCCGAAGAATAACGATAATAAATCCTTGCGGGGCGCGATGGAGGAAGAGGAAAACCTTTTTCAGCTTTTGCAAAAGTACAAGAGCAGTAAGAGCAACAAGGAAGACGATGAAAAAATCGCTGAGGGATACCGCGCTTTCGTCGCCAATTCGCAGGCCGTTCAGCAAGCGGCTTATTCGACAGCGATGTCGTCGGTGGATCAGTTGCGGGAAACTGCCGATGCCGGCCGTCGGCACTGGCAGATATGGTTGTGGACGGCGGTTATCATTGCCATTCTGTTGGCGGTGTTTTTTACGCTTTTGATTGCGCGCCCGATTCAGCAGATCGATCAGGCGATCCGGCAATTGGGCGCCGCCGATTTCTCCAAGGAGATCGAAGTTCACGGGCCGTCGGATTTGCGTTATCTGGGACAACGTCTCGAATGGTTGCGGGCGCGGTTGCAAACGCTCGAAGAGCAGCAGACGAAATTCTTGCGCAACTTGTCGCACGAATTGAAAACGCCCTTGACGGCGGTGCGTGAAGGCACCGAATTGTTGCGCGACGGCGTCGGCGGCAATTTGAAAGAGGAGCAGCGCGAAATTCTGCACATCGTCCGCGAAAACACTTTGTCGTTGCAGCGAATGATCGAGGACTTGTTGCAGTACCACCAATCTCGCGTGATGGAACCGAATGTGTTGTTGCCGGTGGATTTGGCTGACATCATTCGTCATGTCGTCCGCGACCATCGGCTGGCGGCGTGGGGGCGGCTGATTTCTTTCGAGGAAAAACTGTTGCCGCTGCTGGTGACCGGCGACGCCAAAAAAATTACGACGATTGTTGATAATTTGGTTTCCAATGCCATAAAATACTCGCCGCGGCTGGGAAAAATCCGGTTGGTGGTGAGCGCGGACAAGGGCGGCGCTCGATTGGAAGTCATTGATGAGGGGCCGGGAATCCCCGAACACGAACGCGAGCGTGTTTTTGAATCGTTTTTTCAGGGCGCGCCGCCGTCAGAAGATCGTATCAAAGGCTCAGGACTCGGTTTGACCATCGCCCGCGAGTACGCGCTGGCGCACGGCGGTCGCATCGTTGTCAAGAGCCGCAACGACGGTCATAACGGCGCGCGTCTGGTGTTGTGGTTGCCGTTTTGGACAAGCACGTTGCCTCTTATCAGCAAACAAAAAGCTACTGTTGAAGGAACTCCTTGATGAGATCGTTTTTTGATCGACTGTATTTTTTCGGTAACGTTGCGCTGGCAACAGTGCTCGTTGCCGGCTGTGTTTCCAATCCCCCCTCTTCGGGACAGGAGGAAACGCCATTGCCCGATGCTGTTGCCGCGCCGTCGCGCGAGCAGCAGGCAGCCAGGATCAATGATCTGACGCGCAATCTTGCCGCAGCGCAGGCGGAAACGAAGCAATTGAATCAGCAGACTGAAGTGTTTCAAAAGCTGCTCGATGATCTGGCGCGTTATCCGGCGTTGAACGCTGATGAGATGCGAGCCACGCAAGCCGAATTGAACAACAACCTTTCGTCGGCGAACCCGAGCAGCGGCGGCGGAAATCGGATACGGTTGGCGTATTTGCTGTCGTTGCAACCCGGCGGTGTCAACGATCAGAAAGCGATTTCGATGCTCGACAACGTTGCGAAAAGCGACAAGGCGTTGCCGACGTTGCGGCATCTGGCGAGCGTCTTGCGGTTGCAAATTCAGGAAAAGCAACAGGCATTGCAAAAACTGGGAGCCCTGAGAGATATTGATCGCCGATTGCTCGATGAGCAGATGGGCAGAGGCAAAACGTCGCCGTCGAAATCAGCGAAAAAACCAACCTCCAAAGGAACATTGAAATAATGGCAATTCAGGAAAATCGCGCTATGAACGCAGACATTCTTCTCGTTGATGACGATACGGACTTGTTGAAACTGATCGGCTTGCGTCTGTCGTCGTCGGGCTATCGCGTTCGCACCGCCGAGAGCGGCGAACGGGCGCTGGCGATGGTTGACATCGTGCCGCCGGCGCTGGTGATTACCGATTTGCGAATGCCGGGGATGGACGGGATGCAGTTGTTCGACTCGTTGCATCGGCGGCACCCGACGTTGCCGGTCATCATTCTGACGGCGCACGGTACGATTCCCGAAGCGGTGGCTGCCACCGAGCGCGGCGTGTTCGGCTTTCTCACCAAGCCTTTCGAGAGCAAGGAACTTCTGGAAAAAGTGTCGGACGGTTTGCGGTTGATGGCAGGGCCGAGCGAAACGAACGACAACGACAGTTGGCGGCGCGACATCATCTCCCGCGCGCCGCACATGGAAAATTTGTTGCGGCAGGCGCGGCTGGTCGCCGAGACCGACGCCAGCGTGCTGATTTACGGCGAATCGGGAACCGGCAAAGAAGTGCTGGCGCGAGCGATTTACCGCGCGAGTCGGCGCGCCGACAAGCCGTTCATCGCGGTCAACTGCGGCGCTTTCCCCGGCGATTTGCTGGAGTCCGAACTGTTCGGCCATGTGCGCGGCGCGTTCACCGGCGCCGTCGGCGAACATCCGGGGCTGTTTCAGGCGGCGAATGGCGGCACGCTGTTCCTCGACGAGATCGGGGACATGCCGTCGCCGCTGCAAGTCAAGCTGCTGAGAACCTTGCAAGAACGCGAAGTGCGACCGGTCGGTTCGACCAAAACGACGCCGGTCGATGTGCGAATCATTTCGGCGACGCACCGCGATCTGGAAACGCTTCTGACGTCCCATCAGTTCCGCGAAGATTTGTATTACCGGCTGAATGTGGTGTCGCTGCATTTGCCGTCGCTGGCCGAGCGGCGCGAAGACATTCCGCTGCTGGTGGCGCACTTTCTGGAGAAGCTGGCCGAACGCTATGGCCGACCGATGCCGACGCTGGCGCCCGACGCGATGGACTTGCTGATGGCCGCGCCGTGGCCGGGCAATATCCGGCAGTTGTTGAACGTCATCGAGCAAGCCTTGGCGCTCTCAACCACGTCGCTCATCCCATCGTCCCTGATCCAGAAAGCCCTGCGCGAAGAAACCGATTCGATGCCGCCGCTCGAAGAAGCGCGCCGCACCTTTGAGCGCGATTATCTGGTGCGATTGCTAAAAATGACAGGCGGCAATGTCACAAGGGCGGCGATCAAGGCAAAACGCAATCGGACTGAATTTTACAAGCTTATGCAACGTCATAACCTTGAGCTGTCGATGTTTAAAGAAGAGAAAGACTGATTTTTCGCTATTTTCACCTAATAATCGTTAGAGAATGTAAAAAATCGTTGTTGCAATCAAACGGTTGAGTTAACAACGGTATTTGACACCATTGTTAACATTTGATTTTCCTAGCGTCTAAATCATAATTTGTCTTTATCTAAAGACAAACAAAAATCATGCAGATCAAAAGGTTAATATAAATTAACAAATGACAGTCTCTTTTTGGAGACAAACAAGGCTGAAAAAATCGCCCGTCGGAATAAAAAAGCGCGCCTCAGTTTTTTAACTCATTGAAAAATAGTAAAATTTAAAATAAAAACAGAGTTGGCACGGTTTGTGCTTGCTTTTCTGAATATTGCGCGATAGATATGCTATTTTCACCCCTGTTTTGAGCGCCGGCAGAGCCAACAGGCTTTACACAAGGCGAAACGCACCATTCAAGCACAATCCAAGGCGGCGTCGGTTGCCCTTCAGCCGGCACTATTGAAAAGAACCCCCTTTGGCCCACCTCCTCCTGGTGGGCTTTCTTTTTTTCAGGATAAGTAATGTTTTTGTCATTGTTGGGGAGCAGGGCAGGGGCGCGATGCTTAAATAGAACGCCGCCAAGAAAACCGCGCCAAGGGTGCACGTCGTCATGGCCTGGGGCGAAGCCATAGGTTTGAGTTGCGATAATTTGCGCGGGCTGAAAGCTCGCGTCATTCGGCCTTGTCAATTCCGTGTGGAATTGAAATATATGGTTAACATTCCGTTAGCGGCACGGTATGACAGCGAGACATTCTTAACTGTGCCATAATCACAGAAGCAAAAAATATTTCCAATTCGCCGGGAAAATAACTATGCCTTCATTCTCGCGCCAACTCGTCGCCCAGATCAATCTGGCGGCGTTACGTCACAATCTCGATCGTGCCCGTCAGTGTGTTCAGGGCGCGCGAATCGTGGCCGTCGTCAAAGCCAACGCTTACGGACACGGTTTGTTACAGGTGTTCTCGGCATTGAGCGACGCGGAAG
>JAITBX010000083.1 GCA_031283405.1 Burkholderiales bacterium
CATCTCGGCAGCAGTATTATTTTTGGCAGCTTGCGGCACTGACGACGTTAGCGATTCCAAGAAAATTACCTGTACCGACATGGCCGGAAAAACGGTGGCGGCTTCAGCCATCGGGCTGGAAACCGGCGGCGCCAGCGTAACTTCAGCCACTGTCGTCAAAGCCACCGACACCGGCAACACCAACGGCGAATACTGCAAGCTGCTGGGCAAGATCGCGCCGGCAAGCACTGCCGCCGCAGATACGCCGGATATCAATTTTGAACTCAATCTGCCGACAGGCTGGAACGGCAAGGCAGTGCAGATGGGTGGCGGCGGCTATAACGGCACCGTCGTCACCGGCACCACCGCTGTTTCCTTCGCGCCGGGCAGCGTGCCGCTGGCGCAGGGCTACGCCACCTACGGCTCGGACTCCGGCCACACCGGCAACAGTGCGACGGCAGACTTCGCGCTCAATGAGGCGGCCATCAACAACTTCGGTTTCGAGCATCTGAAGAAAACTCACGATACCGCCTTCGCGCTCATCAAATTGTTCTACTCCAAATCCCCCGACAAGTCCTACTTCGCCGGCGGCTCCACCGGCGGACGGGAAGGCTTGACCGTCGTCCAGCGTTTCGCGCAGGACTACGATGGCGTGATCGCCAATGCGCCGGCGGTGAATTTCACCGGCGTGCGTTTGCAAGGCGTGAAGATCGGCCAAGCAGCTTATGGCACTCCGGGCGGCTACATCAACTCAACCAAGCAAAAGCTGATCCTGAAGACCGTGCTCGATAACTGTGATGCCGACGACGGCGCGCCCGATGGTCTCGTCAGCGATGTTTCGACCTGCCGCACCAAGCAGGCCGCTATCGTCGCTGCGCTGCGTTGCCCGTCGGGCGCCGATACCGGAAATAATTGCCTCTCCGATGCCCAACTCAATACCGTCATGGCCATCTCGAACGATCTGGTGTTCTCTTACCCATTGGCCTACGGCATGGATCGCCATCAGGGTTACAACATCCTGCAAGGCGCCGACTTCTCCGCTAGCCTGGGCTTGGGGTCATCTGCCACGCTGCTGACGCCACCAACCGTCGCGGACAACGGCTATCTCTACACTCAGGGCGACGGCTATCTCAAGTATTTCGTGGCCAAGGATCCTTCGTTCAACAGTCTGACCTTCGACTTGAACAATCCGGGACAATACCAGCAGCGGCTGGTGGATTTGTCCGCCACGGTGGGCGCGCTCAATCCCGACACTTCGGCGTATCAGGCGCGCGGCGGCAAGCTCATCGTTCTGCATGGTTTAGCCGATGAAGTCATCAGCCCGAACGCCACGATCGCCTACTACAACGCTCAGGTTGCCAAGGACGGGCAAGTGAAGGTGGATGCCTGGTTCCGCTTCTACACCGTACCCGGCCTCGGTCATGGCTCCGGCGCTTTCGTGCCGTCTTGGGACGCGATGGGCGCGCTGGACAAATGGGTGACTCAGGGTGCCGCACCGGATGTTCTGGTTGGCACGGATACCAATGCCGCAACCAAAGATCGTTCTCGCCCACTGTGCCGTTATCCGCTTTTCCCGAGATACTCGGGCTATGGCGATATCAATGCAGCAGCCAGCTACACCTGCGGATAAAACGGTTTCAATTCAAGTGGATGCAAAACGTCCCTCTCTCACTTGTGGGAGAGGGGCATGAGGAGCGCCCGCCGCCCTCGGCGTTCCGTTGCTGCGGGCGACCGGGGAACGGTCACCTCTACGGTTCTGATCCCTGATCCCTGCTTTACTCCATGCCCGTAAAGACGTTATAATTTAAAGCTTACCGATTTCAGGCTCATGCCACTTTACAAAGGATTTTGATACATGCCTAACGTCCGCGTCCGCGAAAACGAACCGTTTGAAGCCGCCCTGCGCCGCTTCAAACGCACTATCGAAAAAACCGGTCTGCTCACCGAACTGCGCGCCCGTGAGTTTTACGAGAAGCCGACGGCTGAGCGCAAACGCAAAAAAGCCGCTGCCGCCAAGCGCCATCACAAGCGTCTGCGCAGCCAGCAGTTGCCGCCGAAGCTCTATTGAGCCGACGCCGAGATCGGCGCGGTTACCGGCATGAGCCGGGACGAAGCCATTGTCCGACTGTGATCGCTCTTGGCAAATTTTATCCGCTCTTGTCATGCGGATAGCTTTTCGAAATATCCGCTTTTTGAAAGATGAGTCGGCGTTGCCGTTTTCCGGTTGACGCCGATTTTTTCCTTCTTTCTCCTAACCTTGCCGCCCGTACTGGAATTTTTTTTCCAGATAGGGTATTTTCTCATTTCCCGTTTTTTCCATTTTTTCGCTTCCTAGTCAAAAGAGGTTGGTTATGAATGACGCACGTTTTGAAGTTCTCAGCCAGAGCAAGCTGGCAGCCGAACTCAGTCCTGAGCAGTGCAAGATACTGGCTTCCTTGATCGAAATGCACGATTACAAGGAAGGAGAGATCATGGTTCATGAGCGGACTTCCGATGAGAATCTGCAAGTGATCGTCCACGGCTCGCTCGGCGTCATCAAGTATGCAGGTACGCCCGAACAGGTGTTGCTCAACACGATCTCCGCCGGTAATTTCGCCGGTGAACTGGGCTTCATGGACAATACCGAACGCTACGCTTCGCTGGTCGCGCTGATGCCGACGCAAACGTTTTCGTTGAGCCGCTCCAAGCTGGAAACGCTGCTGGATAACGAGCCGCACATCGTCTATAACGTGATGCGCGCCATTGTGCGCGCCGCCCATCAGGTTCAGTACCGGCTCTCGATGGAACGCAGCGAGTTGACCAATTACATCTACAAGCAGCAAGGGCGGTATTGATTCCTTTTTAAGGAAACGTTGCCGCCCCCACCCCAACCCTCCCCCAACGGGGGAGGGAGTCATGCAGAAAACCGCCCCAGCGTTACCCTCGGCACTCCGGCAAGATCATTCACCGTTTCGCACTGCGTAAATCCGGCGTCACGCAGCAGCGCCCTTGTCACATCGCCCTGATCGTAGCCGCATTCCATCAATAAAACGCCGCCCTGCCGCAGATACGCTGGCGCTTGTTGCGCGATGATCTGCAACATCTCCCAACCTGAAGCGCCTCCGACCAACGCGCCGCGCGGCTCGAAACGAACATCGCCTTCATCGAGATGCGCGTCCGTCGCCGCGATATACGGCGGATTGCTAACGATCACCGAAAACCGTTCCGAATCTTGTTGCGGCACGGGAATCGCCGCGAACCAGTCCGACAAACGCCAAACGATTCGCGCCGCATCCTGTCGCAACAAGCGCGTCGCGTTTTCTTCGGCCAAGCGTAACGCCGTCGCCGAAACATCCGTTGCCCAAATTTTGGCGAATGGTCGTTCGCGCGCAATCGCAATCGCAATTGCGCCCGTGCCCGTGCCGAGATCGAGCACACGCGCCTCCCGTTCCGCCGGAATGTAGCGCAACGCGGTTTCGACCAGCGTTTCCGTGTCGGGACGCGGAATCAAAACATCCGGCGTCACTTTGAACATCATGTCCCAAAACTCTTTCTCGCCGACCAGATACGCTATCGGTTCGCCGCGCCGCCGCCGTTCCGCCAGCGCATCGAGGCGACGCTTCGATGTTTCATCGAGCGTCACTTCGCCGTGCGCCATCACCCACGTCGGCGTCGCCTGCAACACATGGCACAAAAGTATTCGCGCCTCAAGCGGCGGCAACTCCGAAGTCCGTCCCCATTGCGCCAATGTCGGCGACACGCTCAAGCTTCCCCGCCGAGAGAGTCGCCAAGCGAGGCCAGTTGTTCGGCTTGAAATTCCTGCGTCAGCGCATCGATCAATTCATCGAGATCGCCGTCCATGATCGCTTCGATTTTGTACAACGTCAAATTGATTCGGTGATCGGTGATGCGCCCTTGCGGAAAATTGTAAGTGCGAATGCGCTCGCTGCGATCACCAGAGCCGATCAAACTCTTGCGCATGCTCGCTTCTTTCTTGTTGCGCGCCTGCCGTTCGCGTTCCAGCAAACGCGACGCCAACACCGCCATCGCCTGCGCCCGGTTGCGATGCTGCGAACGGTCATCCTGACATTCGACGACCAATCCGGTCGGCAGATGAGTGATACGTATCGCCGAATCGGTTTTGTTGACATGCTGACCGCCGGCGCCGGAAGCGCGGAAGGTATCGATACGCAGATCGGCCTGATTGATTTCAATATCGGTAATTGGATCGGCTTCCGGCATCACCGCCACCGTGCATGCCGATGTGTGAATGCGTCCCTGCGCTTCGGTTTCCGGCACACGCTGAACCCGATGGCCGCCTGATTCAAATTTCAGACGCGCATAAGCGCCACTGCCTTCGATACGGGCAATCACTTCCTTGTAGCCGCCCAGTTCCGATTCCGATACCGACACCAGTTCCATCTTCCAGCGTTGCCGCTCGACGTAGCGCGTGTACATCCTGAAGAGACTGCCCGCAAACAACGCCGATTCGTCGCCGCCGGTACCGGCACGAATTTCGAGAAAAACGTTGCGTTCGTCGCTGGCGTCCTTCGGTAGCAACGCCACTTGCAAGGCCTCCTCCAATGCCGCCATCCGACCTTGCGCCAGTTGCGATTCTTCTTCCATGAATTCGCGCATCGCCGGATCGTCCATCGCGCTGCACGCCGTGCGCCAATCCTCTTCGGCGCGCCGGTAATCGCGATACAACGCCACTACCGGCTCGACATCGGCACGCTCTTTCGACAAATCACGAAAACGATTCATATCGTCCGCCGCGTCGGGCTGCGCCAACAACCCGTCGATCTCGATCAAACGATTTTCCAGATGCTGCAAATTTTGTTTCAACGAAGTTTTCATAGAGTGTCTTTAAAAGAAATGGCCGCCGAGGTTTCCCTGCGCGCGGCCTTTCGTTATTTGAGAGCGCCGCCGGTAATGCCGTCTCCGCTTGGAAACGAACTCATCGGCGCGCTAAGAATCCTGCTCAGGAAGCTGATAAATGCGTTGATAAAGCGCCGCCAGATCGGTGCGCTCATCGTCGGCGGCGCGGTTCAGCATTTGCAATGGCGCATGCAAACATTTGTTGACAAGGCCGCGAGTCAAGGTTTCCATCACTTCTTCCGGCGATGTGCCGTTGGCCAGCAAGCGGCGCGCCCGTTCCAGTTCTTTCAAACGCAGAGCTTCGTGACGGCTTTGCAGCGCATTGATCGTCGGCACCACCGAACGGCCGTCCAGCCAATGCAAAAATTCCAGCGCCTGCGCCGACACCATCCCCTCGGCCTGAACAACCGCCTCGCGCCGCACCTGTAAATTGCTTTGGATGATCTCAGACAAATCGTCGAGACTGTAAAGAAAAACGTCGTCGAGGTTGCCGACTTCCTTTTCGATATCGCGCGGCACTGCCAGATCGACCATGAAAATCGGCGCGTGCCGCCGCGCTTTGATGACCCGTTCAACCAGCCCCTTGCCGAGAATCGGCAACGGCGACGCCGTGCAGGTGACAATCATGTCGAACTGCGCCAGCCGGTCGGGAATTTCGTTCAACGTTATCGCGTCGGCGTTGAGCCGCGCCGCCAGTTCGCGACCGTGTTCGATCGTCCGGTTCGCCACCACGATGGACTTGGGCTTGCGCGCCGCGAAATGCGCCGCCGCCAGTTCGATCATCTCACCGGCGCCGATCAACAACAGATTCTGTTCCGAAATCGACGGAAAAATCCGCTCGGCCAGCTTGACCGCCGCCGCCGCCATCGAAATCGATGCGCTGCCGATGTCGGTGTGCGTGCGAACATCCTTGGCCACCGCGAAGGTGTATTGAAACAATCGATTGAGCACCAGCCCAAGCGTTCCGGCCGCTTCGGCGGAACGCACCGCCTGTTTCATCTGACCCAGAATCTGCGGTTCGCCCAGCACCATCGAATCGAGTCCGCAAGCCACCCGAAAAGCGTGCGTCACCGCCTCGTCCTTCCTAAGCGTGTAAAGGTGCGGCTCCAGTGTTTTTTGCGGTAGCCGGTGAACGTCTTCGAGCCAGTACGCCACCTCCTCCGGCTCGCCGCCACGGCAGTAAACCTCCGTGCGGTTGCAGGTGGATAAAATCGCAGCTTCCTTGACGCGCCGCCGCCCCAGCAGGTCGCGCAGCGCCGTACTCACCGCATCCGGCGAAAACGCCACCCTCTCGCGGATATCCAGCGGCGCCGTCGTGTGGTTCAATCCAAGCGTATAAAGCAAACTCATAACCATAAGATTATAGCGAGACTGGCGGAAGAAGGGCGCATACCGGAGCGCGCCATGACAAAAAGATTGAGTATCTGATAATGGCGCAGCACAATCATTCCACAAGCAAGGAACCCGCAGGAGCAATCACAGGTCGCCCGTTGATTTATTGCGGGCGGCAGAATGCCGCCCCTACGTCCCGATCCCTGATCCCTGATTCCCGATCCCTGACACCCAAAAAACGAAGCCGGCGTTATGCCGGCTTCGTCCCTCGTTCCCACTAAAGGATCAGTTGTCTTTCTTCAGGCATTCGCGCATGAATGCTTTGCGCTCGTCGCCTTTTTTGTCGCCGGCCTGTTGGTTACAGGTTTTCATTTTTTCTCTCTGGTTGGCCGACTTGTGCGGAGTGGCGCGCGGAGTAACGCCTTCTTTCGACAGGCATTCTTTCATGAAAGCTTTGCGCTCGTCGCCCTTTTTGCCGGCGGCTTCATGATTGCAATCTTTCATTTTTTCTCTCTGCGTGTTCGACTTTCCTTCGTGCGAAACTGCCCCTTCTTTCGACAGGCATTGCTTCATGAACGCTTTGCGCTCATCGCCCTTCTTGCCCGTCGCTTGCTCGTTGCAATGCTTCATCCGCTCTTTTTGGGTCATCTGGTGTTCCGGTTGCGCTGCGGGCGCTGCCGGAGCGGGCACCGCCGCCGGCGCCGCTGCGGGCGCTGCTGCCGGTTGTGCCGCCGGCGCTGCCGGTT
>JAITBX010000112.1 GCA_031283405.1 Burkholderiales bacterium
TGGCGCGCATGCCCGCGAGGACTATCCGCATCGTGACGATCAGAACTGGCTGAAACGCACGCTGTCTTTCTGGCGCGATGAAAACGCGACCTTGCCCAATCTGGAATACGAGCAACTCGACGTGATGAAGATGGAGCTTCCGCCGGGATGGCGCGGTTACGGCGCCAAGGATTACATCGATCATTCCGACACGGCCAAGCGGCAGGCGGAAATCGACGACATCAAAAAGCGGATGGAAGGCAAGAGCCGTTTCGAGATTCAGGAAGCGCTGATGCCTTTCAGCGACAAGCTGCCCGCCAATTTGCGCGGTCGCAACGAACGCATTGACGAACCTTTGAAGAAGTGAGCCAGAAGATGAGTGACGTACAACAAAATACCACGTCGGGCGGACAGCCCCGGCAACGGATGCTGACTTTTCATATCCTGCGCTATAACCCGCAGGATCCTGACAGCAAGCCGCACATGCAGTCCTATCAGTTGGAAGAAACCGAAGGGATGACGCTCTTTTTGGCGTTGAGTGAAATCCGCGAACATCAAGACCCGACGCTGCAATACGATTTCGTTTGCCGCGCCGGCATCTGCGGCAGTTGCTCAATGCTCATCAATGGCCGCCCGGGCTTGGCTTGCCGGACGTTGACGCACGAGATGGACGCCGACATCACGCTGGCGCCTTTGCCGGTGTTTGAACTGATCGGCGATTTGTCGGTGAACACCGGCAAATGGATGCGCGGAATGAGCGAGCGCCTCGAAACGTGGGTGCATGCGAAAGAGGAAGAACTCAATCTTTCCAAAGCCGAGTCGCGCATGGATCCCGAATTGGCCGAGCAGATTTATGAACTGGATCGTTGCGTCGAGTGCGGCTCGTGCGTGGCAGCGTGCGGCACGGCGCAGATGCGAAAAGATTTCGTGGGCGCGGTCGGCATGAACAAAGTCACGCGCTTCATGCTTGATCCGCGCGACACGCGCAGCGATGCTGATTTCTACGAAGTGGTGGGCGACGATAACGGCGTGTTTGGTTGCATGTCGTTACTGGGTTGCCACGATATCTGTCCGAAGGAATTGCCGTTACAAACGCAACTGGCGTTTTTGCGAAGAAAGATGGCAACCATCGGAAAATAAGTGAAAAAATCCCCGCGAAATGCGGGGATTTTTTCTTGGAGCGTCGAAGTTTGACGTAAAAATCGAAGCAAGAAGTGGAGAGGTGTGAAATGAGCCGAATCGAGAAAGACTTTCTGGGAGAAAGGGAACTGCCTGATAGTGCCTACTACGGTGTCCAAACGTTACGAGGCAAGGAAAACTTTTACATTACCGGCCAGCCGATGTCGGGCGAGCCGAGCATGGTCAAAGGTTTGGCTTATGTGAAAAAGGCCGCCGCGATGGCCAACCGCGATCTTGGCGCGCTGGATGCCAAGGTGGCGGAGGCGATCGTCAAAGCCTGCGACCGCTTGATTGCGGGTGAGTTCATCGACCAATTCATTACCGATTACATCCAGGGCGGCGCCGGCACTTCGGTTAACATGAACGCCAACGAAGTCATCGCCAACGTAGCGCTGGAATCCATGGGCAAACCGAAAGGCGACTACGCGACAGTCAGTCCGAACGATCACGTCAATTGTTCGCAGTCCACCAACGATGCCTATCCGACGGCGTTTCGTCTGGCGCTAATCATGCGGCTGAAAGAGTACGCGAAAACCCTGCGTGAATTACAGAATGCGCTTCACGCCAAAGGCAAAGAATTCAGCCGCGTGTTGAAGATGGGGCGCACGCATTTGCAGGACGCAGTGCCGATGTCGATGGGCGCTGAGTTCAACGGTTTTGCGACGACTATCGGCGAGGAAATCCAGCGCATCGAAAGCTCGTGCAACCTGTTGCTTGAAGTCAATCTCGGCGCAACGGCGATCGGCACTTCGGTCAACACGCCGGAAGGTTACCCCAAGCTGGCGGTGGACTATCTCTCCAAAGTCACCGGCGAAAAATTCATTCTGGCGGGCGATCTGGTCGAAGCGACTTCCGACACCGGCGCGTATGTGCAGCTTTCCGGCGTGTTGAAGCGGACGGCGGTAAAGCTGACCAAAATCTGCAACGACTTGCGGATGCTGGCCTCCGGCCCGCGCTGCGGTCTGAACGAAATCAATCTGCCGCAGTTGCAGCCGGGTTCGTCGATCATGCCGGGCAAAGTCAATCCGGTGATTCCCGAAGTGGTCAATCAAACCGGCTTCTTCGTGATCGGCATGGATTTGACCGTCACGCTGGCGGCGTCGGCGGGGCAGTTGCAGTTGAACGTGATGGAGCCGGTGATCGCTTATGCGTTGTTCAGTTCGATCAACGCGATGCAGAACGCCGTGAGGAGTCTGACTGAGAATTGCGTGAAAGGCATTACGTCCAACAAGGAGAGAACCGAAGCGATGGTGCTTGGCTCGTTGGGTATCGTGACCCAGTTGAATCCGATTCTGGGGTACAAGCAGTGCGCAGAAATCGCGCGCGAAGGCTATCAGCAAAACAAGTCGATTCACGACATCGTGGTGAAAGAAAAGAAATTGCTGACGCAGCAAAAATGGGATGAGGTTTTCTCGTTTGACAACCTGATCAATCCGCAATTCATCAAAGGCTAACTTCAACTTTTTTGGGAGACGGCTATGGATTTCAACGTAATCCTTCAACTCGTTATTGTATTGGGCGCGATTTTCCTGGGCGCGCGACTGGGCAGCATCGGCATCGGTTACGCCGGCGGTTTGGGCGTGCTGGTGCTGGCGCTGGTCGGCGTCAAACCGGGAAGCATTCCGATCGACGTTATCTTGGTCATCATGTCGGTCATCGCCGCCATCGGCGCCATGCAGGTGGCGGGCGGCATCGACTTTCTGGTGGTCGTCGCCGAAAAGTTTTTGCGCAAACATCCGAAGTACATCACCTATCTGGCGCCGCTCGTCACTTACTTCATGACGCTTATGGCAGGCACCGGCCACACAGCGTTTTCGACGCTGCCGGTGATCGCCGAAGTTGCCAAGGAGCAGGGCGTTCGACCGTCGCGCCCCTTGTCGATCTCGGTGGTGGCCTCGCAAATCGCCATCACCGCATCGCCGATTTCGGCGGCGGTGGTGTTCTTCTCCGGCGCTGTCGAGCCGTTGGGCGTGGGGTATATCGACATTCTGATGATCTGCATCCCGACGACTTTGTTGGCGGTGATCCTGACCTCGTTCATCACCAATTTCCTCGGCAAGGAATTGAAAGACGATCCGGTGTATCAGGAACGTTTGGCCAAAGGACTGGTGGTGATGCGCGGCGTGTCCAACATCAAAGTCACCAAGATGGGCAAGCGCTCGGTGTGGATATTTCTCGTCGCCATCGTGATGGTGATGCTTTACGCCACACTCATCAGCGACAAAGTGGGATTGATCTCGAAAGAAAACATCATTCTGTCGCGTGACCACGCCATCTACGTCTTCATGTTGAGCGCGGCGACGGCAATTGCCTTCTTCTGCCGGATCGACGCCGCCAGCGTGTTGAGCGCTTCGACGTTCAAGTCAGGCATGAGCGCTTGCGTTTGTATCCTCGGCGTGGCGTGGCTGGGCGCGACCTTCGTCAATGCTCACGAAGCCGGCATCAAGGAACTGGCCGGCAGCGTGCTGGAAACCAAACCGTGGCTGTTGGCAGTGGCGTTGTTCTTCGCCTCGACCTTGCTCTACTCGCAGGCGGCGACGGCGCGCGCGCTGATGCCGCTGGCGATCTCGGTCGGCGCAACGCCGGTCACGCTGGTTGCGTCGCTTGCGGCAGTGTCGGCGCTGTTCGTGTTGCCGACCTATCCGACGCTGTTGGCGGCGGTCGAAATGGACGACACCGGCTCGACGAAGATCGGCAAATATGTGTTCAACCACCCGTTCTTCATCCCCGGTGTGGTCGCCATCGCGCTGGCAACCTTCTTCGGCTTCATCTTGGCCGATATTGTGTTGTAGGATATTGTATCGCACGAAACCCCTCTTCCTTGTGGGAGAGGGGGCAAGGAGTGAAGGGTAAGCGGGACGCCGAAGGCGGCGACCCCTGCGCCCGCTACCCAGCGCTTTGTCATTGCGATGAGTAAAGCGACGAAGCAATCCGGAGAGTGGGGAGGATAAGCCGCGAAGCAGCGCCATCCGACGGTGGCATGTTCTGATGCAGAGTATCGTAAATCATGAATTTTTGAGGGCGTGATGTCAGAAAACGAAATGAACGAAGCAGGCGATACCCTTGAGCGCGCCAAGGCGTTGCAGGAGGAAGGAGCTCGGCTTTTCGAGCAAAGACAGGAAGAGGATGCGCTGCGTCTCTATCGTGCGGCGGGAAGTCTCTTTCGGATCAGCATGGAGAGCACGGTCAGCCCTGAAACCGCGCATCGTTATGCGTTGCTTCTTCAGGGGCTGGCGGTCGCTGCGGCCGTGACGGGGCGAATCGACGAAGCGCGGTTTGCCGTCGGTACGGGGCTTGTCAATATCAGCGTGGCTCGCAAGACTTGGCCCGACATCGACGAGTTCGCCGAACTCCAGCAAACCTTCGCGTCGCTTGAAGAGAAACTCGGCGGGAACTGCCCCATCTATCTATCCGACGAACCGGAAAACTGGCTATCCGACGATTGAGGGGCGTAGATACTTATCAAAATCACCCCCCATGCAACGCCGGATTGAAAGGTTGACCTGACTTGAGCAGGTACACTCACAATCGTTTTGTCCTTAGTTTGCGCACGTTTTGACATCTGTCATAGTGTTTAAAAATGTCAAAACGCCTGCAAAATTTCTATTACCTTCCTGTTTCTCTTTCCTGTATCCTTGTAGGCAAAGAAAAAAAGTAAAGCAATCACATGCAGGAACCGTTTGAACAATTTCTGAAAGACACCGCCGCCACCGAATTGCTCGGCGGACGTTTGGCGGCGCATTTGCGGGGGGGAATGGTGGCGACGTTATCGGGCGATCTCGGCGCCGGAAAAACGACGCTGGTGCGCGGCATGTTGCGCGCTCTTGGAATTTCCGGCGCGGTCAAAAGCCCCAGTTACGCGCTGGTGGAGGAGTATTTCGTATCAAGAAATAGCTTTAAGTTTTATTTTTATCATTTTGATTTTTATAGAATAAAAGATAAGTCTGAATGGGAATCCGGAGGCTTTTCGGAATACTTTCGGGACGATGCGGTCTGCGTGATCGAGTGGCCGGAAAAGCTGGGCGATCGTTTGCCGCCGGTTGATTTGGCGGTGTCTTTGACGTTGCCTTCCGATGCTTCGGCAAGCGGGCGGCTGGCGCGGATCATCTCTCACACGGAAGCGGGGGCGGCGTGTTGGGAGAAATGCTGATTTATTTCAGACCGTTCGGGCTGATTATAAAATTCCCCTCTCCCGCTTGCGGGAGAGGGGTAGGGGGTGGGGTAGCGTTTGGAGTGTCGTTACTCTCCCCTCCGAGACGCGATTCATGGCTTCATTCTTCAGCCCCACTGCCCCCATCCCAACCCTCCCCCTCTGGGGGAAGGAACCACATTTCCTCCCCCGTTGGGGGAGGGGTAAGGTGGGGGTCGGCAGTGCAAGAACATAAAGGGTTAAATCAAAAATACTCTGATGACTTCGTGACGGAGGGGGAGTGACGACACCGAAGCCACGCATCTCCATCGTTCGTCGCCGCTTGTTGCGAAGCGGTTTGCTGGCGTCGGGGTGGCTGTTGTTGCCGCCGGTGTGCGCCGTTGCGGCGCCAAAAACGCAACCGCCGGCGCACCCAACAGCGCCGCCGAAGCCAACGGAAAAAATTTCTTCTGCCCGTTTATGGCCTGCCGAGGAATACACGCGGCTGGTGATCGAAACGCCGCACGCCGTCACTTTCAAAATGACGCAGTTGCAGGAGCCTTGCCGGCTAGTGCTCGACATCGAGAATGTCGAGCTGTCTCCCGAACTGACGGCGCTGCCCTCGCTCTTGCAGCACAGCGATCCGTACATTCTGGGCATTCGGCTGGGACAGCGCGATTCAAATGTCTTGCGGTTGGTGCTTGATCTCAAAAATCGGGTCGATCCGAAACTTTTCACCTTGAAGCCGGTGGCGCAGTTCGGCTATCGGCTGGTGCTGGACATTTATCCTGTCGAGCGGCTCGATCCGTTGCTGTTGCTGATAAAGGAATTTGAAAACGACAACAACGTGTCGGCGCTGGAACAAAAGTACGCCGACGATGAGGCGCTGCTGGCGCTGGTGCGCGAGTATGAAAAACGCGGCGAGAAAAACAGCGGGAAAGTCAGCGCGGGCGATACGAAAACGTCTTCAACAAAAACGCCGCCGGAAAAAAAACCGCCGCCTCCCGCAACGGGAAAACCTCCGGTCAAGCCAACCAAGCAGCGCCCCATCATCGTGATGCTGGATCCCGGCCACGGCGGCGAAGACCCGGGCGCAATCGGCCGCAAGAAAACGCTGGAAAAAAATGTGGTGCTGTCGACTGCCCGCCGCGTCAAGAAGTTGATCGACGCCGAGCCGAACATGCGGGCTGTCTTGACGCGCGACGGCGATTTTTTTGTGCCGCTCCATCAGCGCGTCGAAAAAGCGCGGCGCGTGCAAGCCGATTTGATGGTGTCGATCCACGCGGACGCTTTCACCAACACCAGCGCGCGCGGCTCCTCGGTGTTCGCGTTGTCGGAGCGCG
>JAITBX010000141.1 GCA_031283405.1 Burkholderiales bacterium
AATCCTCCGGGAAAGCGCTTGATGTATTGAAGGGCAAATCTGATTTTCCCATCCATCTTATAAACAATTCATCAAACGTGAATTTTTTGTTTCGGCTTTTTGGGAAACAAAATTGGAAAGATTGAGCCGCCGAAAATGGCGCGGCGGAAAGCGAAATCGCCGCAAAACGGCCTGCCCAACGTGGTTTGAAGCAGGTTGCGGTGATGGTCCAAATCCCCTGCTTATAAAATGGTTTTTCGGATTGAGCGTAAATCTCGCGCATGATCTTTCGGATTAGGTGATATTATTTTTTCGAATTAGGTGGTACGATCTTTTCGGATTAGGTGCTATTATCTTTTCGGATTAGGTGGTACGATCTTTCCCGATCAGATGGTATGATCTCGAAAGCAATCGGGGACGGTGAAGGCGTTGTCTTGGGTTAGTAGAAGGTTCGCTCAGAATGTGAAGAAAGCTGAGTGAGCAACCAAGAGTGTGTTCACGGTGTTGCTGTTAGACGATCCAGGATACGTTGGAGTGTGCAGTAGTTTGAGTACCCGGATCGCGCGCCTTTGAGGCGGTGAACTGGCTAAGGGTTATAACCTAGGAAAACGCGGCATGTTGGGAAATTACTTTCCGATTCTTCTTATCATCATCACGGGCTTCATCATCGGTCTTTCGATGATAGGTCTGAACCTGCTTTTTTCTCCTCTGCGTGAGGATCCCGAAAAGGCATTGCCTTACGAATGCGGCTTCGATGCGCTGGAAGATGCGCGCTCGCCGTTCAACATTCGCTACTATCTGGTAGCGATTCTTTTTATCCTTTTCGATCTCGAACTCATTTTCTTGTTGCCGTGGGCGGTAGCGTTGCGGGAAATCGGCACAGCCGGGTTCATCGCCATGTTGTCCTTCCTGGTGTTGCTGGGTTTGGGACTTGCTTATGAGTGGCGCCGCAAAGCGCTGGAGTGGGATTGAGGCCGACTCATGGAATTGAAACCGATTCTGAAACCGACGACGCTGACGCCCGGTCATCTGGCCGGAACCGACACGCTGAACGACAACATCGCGTCGCAAGGTTTCGTCACGACGACGCTGGCCTCCGTGATGGCGTGGGCGCGCGACGGCTCGATGTGGCCGATGACTTTCGGTCTGGCGTGTTGTGCGATGGAGATGATGAACTCAGGCGCGGCGCGCTACGATCTCGATCGTTTCGGAACGATCTTTCGCCCCAGCCCGCGGCAGTCGGACGTGATGATCGTCGCTGGAACGCTGTGCAACAAAATGGCGCCGGCGTTGCGTCGCGTCTATGACCAGATGGCCGAGCCGCGCTGGGTGATCTCGATGGGGTCGTGTGCCAACGGTGGCGGCTATTACCATTATTCTTATTCGGTGGTGCGCGGCTGTGATCGCATTGTGCCGGTCGATATCTATGTGCCGGGTTGTCCGCCGACGGCAGAAGCGCTGGTCTATGGCATTCTGCAGTTGCAGAATAAAATCTGGCGGACGCGGACGGTGAGGCGCATATGAAACCGTCGCTGTCGCAACTCAGAGGCGCGCTCAACAAAGCGCTGGCCGGAATTCTCGATGGAGACATCGCTGACGGTCTTACAGAAGCCTATCAGGAATTGACGCTGGAAGTGCCGGCAGCAAAGTTGCCGGCAGTGATGAAGCGTTTGCACGACAGTTCCGCTGTGGCGTTTGATGCGCTGGCCGATCTGACCGGCGTTGACTATCAGGATTTCACGGGACGCGACCCGAGCGCGCCGCGCTTCGCCGTCGTCTATCATCTGTTGTCCACTCGCCACAATTGGCGTTTGCGCGTTCGCGCGTTTGCGGAAAATCAGGAAGAGCCTGCTGTGGCTTCGGTGGTGTCGCTGTGGCCGTCGGCAAACTGGCTGGAGCGCGAGTGCTTCGATTTGTTCGGGATCGTTTTTGAAGGACATCCCGACTTGCGCCGAATCCTCACCGATTACGGTTTCACCGGCCATCCGTTCCGAAAAGATTTCCCGTTGTCGGGTCACATCGAAATGCGTTACGACCCTGAACAGAAAAAAGTGATTTACGAGCCGGTGACGATCGAGCCGCGCAGCAACGTGCCGCGCATCGTTCGTGAGCCGCATTATGGCGACGACACGCCGCTGTCGCCGCCTCCCGTCGAGCAGCCGCCCCGTTGAGCCGAGAGTACGAGATGAGCGAGCACCATTACCAACTCAATTTCGGACCGCAGCACCCGTCGGCGCACGGAGTGTTGCGCCTCGTGCTGGAGATGGACGGCGAAGTGGTGTTGAAGGCCGATCCGCACATCGGCCTGCTGCATCGCGGCACCGAGAAATTGATGGAACACAAAACGTATCTGCAAGCGCTGCCCTATGTGGATCGCCTTGATTACAGTTCGATGATGGCGAACGAGCACGCGTTTTGCCTGGCCATCGAAAAACTGTTGCAGATCGAAGTGCCGATACGCGCGCAATACCTGCGGGTGATGTTCGACGAATTGTCGCGGATCATGAATCACATGCTGTGGGTCGGAACCTGCGCGCTCGACCTCGGCGCGATGACGGTCTTTCTGTTCGGCGCCCGCGAGCGCGAATCCGTTTTCGACATTCTGGAAGCAACGTGCGGCGCACGGATGCACCCCAATTACTACCGCCCCGGCGGCGTTTATCGCGATCTTCCCGACAAGATGCCGCAGTATCAGTCGTCGTTGCGCAACGCCGAAGAACTGGCGAAGAAAAACGCCAACCGGCAGGGATCGGTTCTCGATTTCATTGAAGATTTTGCCAAGCAGTTGCCGGCGCGCGTCGACGATATCGAAACGCTGTTGACCGACAACCGGATATGGAAGCAGCGCAACGTCGGCATCGGCGTCGTGCCGCTTGAACAGGCGCTTGGGATGGGATGCACCGGCCCGATGCTACGCGCTGCCGGAATCGCTTGGGATTTGCGCAAGAAACAACCTTACGCCGTTTACGACAAACTGGATTTTGATATTCCGATAGGCAAGGGCAGCGATTGTTACGACCGCTATCTGGTACGGATGGAAGAATGCCGGCAATCGGTTCGTCTGGTTTTGCAGTGCGTCGAATGGTTGCGCGCCAATCCCGGCCCGGTGATTTCCAACGACCGCAAGATCGCGCCGCCGCCGCGCGCCGAAATGAAGGCCGATATGGAAGCCTTGATTCACCACTTCAAGTTGTTCACGGAAGGTTTCCCCGTGCCGCCCGGTGAGGCTTATGCGGCGGTCGAGCATCCGAAAGGCGAGCTTGGCGTGTATGTGGTTTCCGACGGCGGCAACAAGCCGTACCGCGTCAAACTGCACACGCCGGACTTCGTGCATTTGTCGATGCTGGCAGCGATAACGCCCGGCCACATGT
>JAITBX010000210.1 GCA_031283405.1 Burkholderiales bacterium
ATCTGCCGTGACGGCACCTCGCGCTCGCCGAGCGAAAGTAATTTCTGAATAACGCGCTGAGCGGCCGCATCGACGGCAGTGGTTTCGACCGCTCTTTTATGCAACGCCCGCTGGAAGCCGACGCGCAATTTGTTTTCGGAAAATTCGGCGCGGGCGCCATCGCTTTTAACGATTTGCGGCATCCGCAACTCCACCGTTTCATACGTCGTAAAGCGTTTCTGACACATGGTACAACGACGACGGCGGCGAATCGAATCGCCCGCTTCCGACACCCGCGAGTCGATCACTTGCGTATCATCACTGCGGCAAAACGGGCATTTCATCGGCGCTCACCCGTTTCAGTCTTTGTACACGGGAAATTTCGCGGTCAACGCCGCCACTTCCGCCTTCACCCGTGCCAATACTTTGTCGTCTTCCGGCGCGTCGAGCGCGTCGGCAATCAGATGCGCAAGCGCTTCGCACTCGAACACGGAAAAACCACGCGTGGTCGTCGCCGGACTGCCGAGCCGAATACCGGAAGTCACGAACGGTTTTTCGGGATCGTTCGGAATCGAATTTTTGTTAACCGTGATATGCACTTTCCCAAGCACTTCTTCAGCGGCTTTGCCGGTGATTTTCTTGGCGCGCAAATCCACCAGAAACAAGTGAGAATCGGTGCCGCCGGAAACGATGCGCAAGCCGCGCTCATCCAGCGTTTTCGCCATCACGCGAGCGTTTTCCAGAACGCGCATCTGGTGCGTCTTGAAATCTTTCGAGAGCGCTTCGCCCAACGCCACCGCTTTGGCCGCAATCACGTGCATCAGCGGCCCGCCTTGCAAACCGGGGAATACGGCGGAGTTGATCGCTTTTTCATTTTCCGCCCGCGTCAACACCATGCCGCCGCGCGGCCCGCGCAAGGTTTTGTGCGTCGTCGTCGTCACATAATCGGCAAACGGCACTGGGCTCGGATACAGATGCGCCGCGACCAATCCGGCGTAGTGCGCCATGTCGACCATCAGCACTGCCCCGACATGATCGGCCACCGCCCGGAATTTTTTCCAGTCGATCACCCGTGAATACGCCGAAGCGCCGGCGACAATCAGTTTGGGCTTGTGTTCCTCCGCCAGCTTCGCCAAATTTTCGTAATCGATCAACTCATTTTCGTCGAGACCATAAGCCGCCACCTTAAACCATTTGCCGGAGATGTTGACCGGCGAACCGTGCGTTAAATGCCCGCCGTGCGGCAGGCTCATGCCGAGAATCGTATCGCCCGGTTGCAGCGCCGCGAAAAATACCGCTTGGTTGGCCTGCGCGCCGGAATGCGGTTGCACATTCGCCGCCTGCGCGCCGAACAGTTTCTTCGCACGGTCGATGGCCAGTTGCTCGGCCTGATCGACAAATTCGCAACCGCCGTAATAGCGTTTGCCCGGATAACCTTCCGCATATTTGTTGGTCAGTTGCGATCCCTGCGCCGCCATGACGCACGGGCTGGCATAGTTCTCGGAAGCGATCAGTTCAATGTGATCTTCCTGCCGCTGCGTTTCGGCGGCGATGACCGCCCAAAGCTCAGGATCGGTTTGCGCGAGCGTTGTAGAACGGGAGTACATGGTGTCGGCCTTACCTTGGTGAAAAAGTCAAGTTTACACGTTCGCCGCTATTTATGGGAGTTTTTGCTGTTATCTCCCATAGACGTTGTGCTTCTATTTGTTCAACGCGCCCCTCGCGCAGTTCTGATTCAAATCTGCCCCAAGCTACTTCCGGTTCGACGCCAGCAATTCGCCTTCGCTGACCACATCGGTCAACACCGGATAATAGTCGTCCTCGCCGGATGACAGGTCTGCCGGCTCGGCGGAATGCTCGACGGCGTCCGCCAAAGCGTCGATGGTCAACTCCAGCGACGTTTTCTTGGGCGGCGGCGTCTTGGCGGGCGGTGCGGCTCTCGCTGCGGGCTTCGCCTTGGCGACATCCTTCGCCCCGTCCTTCGTCCTTCTGACCGGCTCGTTGAACGTTGACAGCGAATCGTGTTCATCGGGCAGCGGCTGCACACGAACCGGAGGCGGCGTGGCTGCCGCCTTGCCGTTTTGCGCCTGCGGGCGGCGGCTCTGGTATTCCGCCAACAACTGCGCCGCCGAATAGCGCGAGGACGGCGCTTCGGCTTCATCCTCGCGCCGTCGCTGCTCGGACAACAGCGTTGCCGCCGAAACCGGAAGCGGCTCTTCCAGCGTCAGCGGCATTTTAGGCGGCGCTTCCGGCGGCGTTTCCGGGAGTATTTCAAGCGGCTGGGGAGCGGCGGCTTCGACCTTCGCCTCCGATAACTGCGGCTCGATGAAAAGGTCTGCGTCCGCCTCAGCGCCCGCATCGCTTGTCTGTTTTTCAAACGCGGGCGACAAAGCGGCTTCATCGCTCAGATCAATGCTTTGAACGGCTTCCAACTCTGGCTTGGCCAGCGTCAGTTCGTTCAATGCCAGTTCACTCAAAGTTGGCTCGGCCAATGCCGGCTCGGTCGGCGCGAGCGCTTCCGCTTCTTCCGGCTTCGTTTCTTCGAGCGCTTCCAGTTGCGCTTCTTCCTTCGCGGCGCTTTCAGCCTCCGGCGCTTCGAGCGTTGACAGGAACCAAGGAAGTTCTGTTTCTTCGTCGATGGTTTCTTCGGCATCCGCCGCTTCTATCGTTTCGACCTCTGCTGCTTCGACTTCTGCCGTTTCCGGCGCTTCCGAAACAGGCGTCTCCTCCTCCGGAAACATTTCCGATTCCACGAGATACCACAGTCCCGACGACTCCGGCTCTGCTTCTGCTTCTGCTTCTGTTTCCGGCGCCACCCGCGAGGCGTCCTCTGCTTCTGCTGTTTCCGACTCCGCCGCTTCCGGCATAACCTTCGCACCGGACAACGGCGCCAACGCTTCCGCCACATCCATTTCCGAGCTGGAATCAAGCGCCGGCGGAGTTTCGTCCGTTTCTTCGGCAAGCAGCCAAAGCACTTCTTCGGAGAGCGCCGCATCCTCGGCAAAAATTTCCGGCACGGCTCTGGACGCAGGCGCCGCCGCATGATCCTCTTTCGCCGCCACGCCAAATGACACCTTCGGCGACGATGCCGTGTACGCGGCAGAACTTTGCGAGGCCGGCGGCAGCACTTCGGGCGTCGATAAGAACGAAACTGCCTCCGAAAATGAGGGCGGCACGACCAGCGCTTCGGCCACCGCTTCCGCTTCAATTTCTGAGACTTCTGCGACCTCCATCGCTTCTACAACTTCCGCAGGCTCCGGTTCGGCAACTGCTTCTGCTGCCGCCTTCACTTCCGGCGCTACGGTTTGCGCCGCGGTTTGCGGTGCAGTTTTCTGTCTTGGCGCAAATTCCCAGAGCAGCAAATCGTCTTCCATCTGCTGGCTCACGATTTCCAGCGCGGCTTCCGGCGCAGTTTCCATCACCGCTCCCGTCACCGTTTCCGGCGCAGCCTGAGTTTCTGCGGTTTCTGCTGCATCGTCCTGAACGATTTCCGGCTCGGTTTCCAACGATTCCGGCTGCGCTTGCCAAAGCTCCGCCTGATCGCTCTCCGCCTCGCACGCTTCGGCAGACTCATTTAGACTTTGCTCAGGGCTGGCAGGGAGAACAGGTTCAATCGGCGTTTCGTTCGTTTCGTCGATGGGGGCGGCTTGGGGAATTTCCTCCGGCACGCGCTCCTCCGGCATGTCCGCTACCGGCGCGCTTTCTGCCAAACTTTCCGCTGGTAAATGCTGCACTTCGCTACGGTCACCGGCATCGCGGCTGTCGCGGCTTTCAACGGTGACGGGTTGGCCTTCCGGCGGCGGCAACGGCTCGGTTCCCAGCCGCCGGTTGCGCCGCATCAGCGCATCAACACCTTCAAACAGCTTGCGCGCCGAGGGCGATGAGGGGGGAGCGTCGGGCAGGTCTGCCATGATCCGCTTCGCTTCGTTTCAACGACGCGCCGTCAGATTGTGAGCGCGCAGTTCGTAGCCACGCTCCTGATAAAAGCGGTAACGCTTGCGCCCTTCCGCCAGCGCCGCTTCGTCGCAGCCGATCACTTCCGCCAGCCGCTCGAAACGGCTGAAAAAAGGCGGCAGCGCGGCCTGCATATTGATGAGCACGGCGGCGGGGCCATCATGCTCGACAAGGTGGTCGATCAAAATCGGCGTCTCCGCCGCCAACGGGCTGGACAACCGACAATGCGGCAGAAAGGCGTCCGGCGGCTCGACCCACAAACGCTGGTCGAGCGTCGCCGTCATTGCCTCATTTTCCGTCAGGACACGCACTCGCCCGTGCTGCGTGTAGGCTTTGCCTACCAGCCGGACGACAACGCCGAGGAGGTCGTTGGCATGCGTGTAAAAATCGATAACGGTCATCCTCTAATGATAACTCTCTCGGCGTCACTCGTCACGGTTTTCCTGTCCCAGCAACCAGTTGACCAGCAAAGGCACCGGTCTGCCGGTCGCGCCCTTCTCCTTGCCCTCTTTCCAGGCCACGCCGGCGATGTCGAGGTGCGCCCAGTGGAATTTCTTGGCAAAACGCGACAGGAAGCAGGCGGCGGTGATGCTGCCGGCGGGGCGTCCGCCCACATTCGCCACATCGGCAAAGTTGCTTTTGAGCGTTTCGTTGTATTCATCCCACAACGGCATCGGCCAGGCGCGATCGACGGCGTCGTCGCCCGCCGCCACCAGCGCCCGCACCAGCGCTTCGTTGTTGCCGAAAACACCGCTGGCCACATTCCCCAGCGTCACCACCATCGCGCCGGTCAGCGTCGCAACATCGACCACCGCTTCCGGGTCGTAACGCTCGGCGTAGGTCAGCGCGTCGGCCAGAAGCAGGCGTCCCTCGGCGTCGGTGTTGAGGATTTCGATAGTCTGCCCCGACATGCTGGTGACCACATCGCCCGGCTTGGTCGCCCGACCCGACGGCATGTTTTCGCAACTCGGAATCAGGCCGACCAGATGAATGTCCGGCTTCAGCTCGGCAATCGTGCGGAAAACGCCGAGAATGCTCGCCGCCCCGCTCATGTCGAACTTCATGTGATCCATGTCGTTGCCCGGCTTGAGCGAGATGCCGCCCGAATCGAAGGTGATGCCCTTGCCGACCAACACCAGCGGTTTGCGCTTGACGCCTGCCCGCTTGTACTCCATGACGATGAAGTGCGGCGGCGCTTCGCTGCCCTGCGCCACCGAGAGGAAGGCACCCATCTTGAGTTCTTCGATCTCGTTGCGCTCCAACACCTGCGCCTTGACTTCGGTGGGATACATCGTCGCCAGCTTGCGCGCCGTATCGGCGAGATAGGCCGGCGTACAAAAATTGCCCGGCAGGTTGCCGAGGTCACGCGCCAGTTCAATCCCTTCGCTCACTGCCATCCCGCGCGCCAGCATGGTTTCACCGACCAGCAAGTCAGAGCGCATCGGCACTGACAGCGTGAGTTTGCGCAAAGGCCGCCGCACATCCGAATTTTCCGTTTTCATGTGGTCGAAACGGTAAGTGGCTTCGCTGGCCGCAATCACTGTATGTTCGATGCGCCAGCCGATGTCGCGACGGCGAACTTTTTCCTCCGTCAGATAGACTACCGCCTCGTAAGCGCCGGTTTCGTTCAAAAACTTGACGGCGCTGCGCACTGCCGTGTAATACTCGCGCTCGCGGAAATCGCGCTCGCGCCCCAAGCCAACCAGCAACACACGGTCGGCCAGCGTGTTCGGCACATTGTACAAAGGCAACGTCGAACCCAAACGCCCCTCCATATCGCCGCGTCGAATGATATCGCTGATATAACCTTTCGCCGCGCGGTCAACCCGCTCGGCAGCCAACGAAAGCTTGCGATTATCAAATACCCCCACCACCACACAAGCCGTCCTTTGTTTCTCAGGGTTCCCGCTTTTTATGGTAAATTCCATTATGTCCTCTTTTGTGTTTTCTTCAAGAAATGCGCCGGAGTAAAAAGGCGCAGCACACATTATCGGCAAAGTGCCGCACAAAATCAAAAGTTTTATGAATTAACAGTCTCATGATTTTCAAGCGTAGCCTCATTCGTGAATTAACGATCAATGCCATAGGCCTGTTCCTTGTTGCACTTGCCATTTTATTCACCAATCTTGTCTTGCGTTTGTTAGGGCTTGCTGCCAGCGGGCGCTTCGATACAGAGGGAATCCTGCCGATGCTTGGATTCTATGTGTTGCAATATCTGCATATCCTGCTTGCCATTACGTTGTTTTTGACGGTTCTGCTGTCATTGACCCGCGCTTACCGTGACAGCGAAATGATCGTCTGGTTTTCGGCCGGTCAACCTCTCATTGCCTGGAGTCGCCCCCTGTTGGGATTCGCCGCGCCTTTTCTGGTCGCCATCATTACCTTGTCGCTGTTCCTGACGCCGTGGGCGCAACAACAACGTTTGCAATACGAGAAACAACTGGAATCACGAGACGAATTGTCGATGCTGGCGCCGGG